>NZ_JAWLCI010000101.1:0-9703 GCF_041687215.1 Mariniphaga sp. | reverse complement strand
CAAAATTTATAATATTCATCGAATTCATTATCAGTAATATATTTTCTATTTTTAGCTTTATACAAGCAAGTTACGACTTCAGCAAGCGAACGAATGGAGTATCCAAGAAATTTTTTGTATTCAGGCGAAGATTGCACAATTGATCCTTCGGCAATATTTAAAGCAACAGAGTCCGCAGCTCTTCTAATCTGGGAAGACAAATTGTAAATTTCTTTTTGAGGAAAACTATCAGTTAAACCGTTTATATTTTCTCCCAATTCCATAGCACGTTGCCAAATAATCAACTTTTCAAATTTAAATCCATTCATATACTTAAATTTTGATATTTCAACTTCCTACTTCCCACTTCCTACTTCCTACTTCGCGCTTCCCACTTCCTACTCCTCCCTATACTTTTCAAACTCCTCCGCAATTTTTGCCTCAACATGATCACCCGTGTGCACCAAAACCCTGTACCTCAGTTTTATCTGCTCTCCTTTTTTCAGGACTATATTTTTATCGTTCTCGGGCCAGTACATGGGTGTGGGTGAGAAGAATCCGTAATCGCGGGTAAACCATGGCGCCGGGAACCACTCGTTGGAAGGATGTTGCAAAATGGCCATTCCTTCTGTTTTGCCCATTCTTTCGCCGTAATAGTCAATCCATGCCGAACGCTTTCCAAATGTGCCTTTTTCTCCGGTTTCACCTTCAGCATTAATCATGGTGCCTCCGTTAATTACAGCTAAATCAGGGTCCATTCTTCCGCTGAACAGCGAATGGTTGGTTTTGTCAATGGTCACATCCATAAGCATCTCCATAACTATATCGAAATCAATTTGGAATTTTTCGGGCGATGGAACAGAAACAGTGATTTTGCGCTTGTCTTTAATGGGCGCATCGGCGCCGGGCCGTTTCCAGATGTTTTCATTTTCCACAACAGCTTTTTCACTGCCGGTTTCAAGGATGTCTGCCCGCAGTGAAACAATTTGCCCACGTTCCAGACCCTCCTGCCAGTAATTGCCGCCATTCACCTTGTCGCATCCGAAAAACAGCGAACTGTGGTGCGGGTAGTTGGCGTTTCGCATGGAAGTTACCGTGGCGTTCGAAGGGCCATTCACCGGAAAAAAGAACGGGTACTTTTCAAATTCAGATAGAATATAACTGGTAAACAGGTTGCCGTTCACCCTGAACTCGATTTTATCGCCCACTTGTTCAGCCGTTACTTTCGGCTGTGCTGTTGCTGCACAAACTATTGCAAAAAATGCAATTATCAAAACTTTTACTTTTCTCATATCTCTGTACTTTGTACTATTTACTTAATTCTATTTTCGGATTCGTTGCAAACCCATTCCAATAATTTTCTGCTGTTTCTGCATCCATCTCACCATCAAAAATAACCATTCTGTATTTTAATGTATAATCGTTTCCGGGTTCCAGTTTCCAGTCTTCGTGCCGGATGGGGCAAAACTCAAAAAACATGTCGCCGCGCCCACCGTTGGCATCGAGCGGCCAAACGCGCATGGGCTCGGGGTGCATCCGGTTTGACGGGTGGCTTAAGAAAAGGATTCCCGAGCGGCCTTCGTTCACATCCGATTCTCCTTCCACAATGCACCATTTGGCAAACGAACCGTCAGCTTCAGCCCTGTCTTTTCCGTCAGAGGTTAGCACCGTGCAATTGTCTTTGTGCCATTTTTCCGTAGCTCGAAAGCCGATTCCTCCGCCGTAACGGTAAGCATCGAGCATAATGCCGGTGGGCAGCGAGCTGTTCAGTGTGGTGGTGTAATCTATTACCCACACTTTTTCGGAGACGTTCCAAACCCGTACATCGAGAATTTCATTCATGGCCACCTGGTCTGGACCCTGTCCGCCAAAATCTATGTGTTGCTGCAATGCTTTGAAACCGCTAAATACTGCACCTTCCGTTTCCGATAAAAATTCAGCAAATTTTACCGTTCCCTGCCCTTTGGCGAGGTTCCAGAAATCCACTTCGCGGTCGTCAATATGAGTTAGCGTCCACGGTCCCCAAATGCCGTAATGATGGTAATGGTCCGGTGGCTGGATACGCGAAAGTTCTTCACCTCCCGGCGACCACAACGGATGGATAAATCCCGAACGTTTGTATAAAGGATTCACTCCTTCGGGCGGGAAAGTGGTTTCAAAACGGTAGTTCAAAACCGGTTTTTCATTCATCAGCAAACTGAAATTCTGGTGGCTTTTTAAAACTTCCACTTTCGGTTTTGGACTTTCAGCTTCCTCCTTTGTTTTTAAAATAAAATTCCGGGTTGAATTTTTGGCAGAAACTCCCTCTAAAATAAACCAAAGTTTTGCCGAATGGCCGGATTCAAGCTGACAGGCGACCGGTTTTTCTCCGTTTGCGATTACTTCATAAAGTGCCAGAGTGCCCTTGTCGGTATTGTAGTTTAACCCGTCCAGTGCCACCGAAACCGGAGCATCAATCCGATCATTCCCAATGTGAACTGAAAATTTTGTCAGTTCCTGAGCATTTAACTGCAAGCCTGTAATTACCAATAATAAACAGATTATTTTTTTCATGTTTTTCTATTTAAACTACTAATTTGCCAAAATATTTTAACCACATAGGCACATAGAGCACATAGACTTTCTAATGTGTCCTATGTGCCTATGTGGTTCGATTTTATTCATTTTGCTTCTCCATCTATTGTTTCCTTAAACGCTTTAATATTCACAGTTGTAACTTCGGGTGGCATTCCGCCGCCACACGACCAGATTACCCGGTTTTTGTCGCCAAATTCATGTACCATTTTACGTGTTTCCTCCCGAACTTGTTCCGGTGTTCCGGCAGCAAGCACATCGCGCGGTGGCAGGTTTCCAATCAACCCAATTTCCGGTCCGGCCAGTTCACGAATTTCTTTCATGGAGTGTTCGAAACTAAAATTAAAAAGGTGAACACCCATCTCTTTTAAATAAGGCGTGGAAATTAAACCCTGTGCATCGTTATGGAAAAAATTCAGTTTCGATTTGAAGGCATTAAAGATTCTTTTTATATAAGGAACAGCATATTCGCGGCATTCATCGTCGCCAACAAATCCAACAATATCGTCGAGCACAAGAATTCCTTCAATAGAAGGAAACTTTTTTTTCTGGTGCTGCAGCCAGCCAATGGTAAACTGTGTAATGGTTTCCAGTAGTTTGTGGCTGTTTTCCGGGTCCATCATAAAACCCATCATCAGTTCGGTGGTGCCCATCAAAAAGGAGGCAATATTCAGCGGTCCGCGGGCAATGGCAAATTTCACCTCGTGCCCCATTTCCTGCATTGGTCTTTGGTAGTTCAACAGGCGTTGAATGACAAACGGAAGCAGCCCGTCGGTTTTCGGATTGGGCACTTTCAGGGTTCCGGCTTCAGAAATGTCGCTGATAATTTTATTGGCATGGGGCAGGTTATATTCGTCCCAAACCATTTTGGCGCCAAATGCCGAAGGTTCGGTACACATGCCAAACTCAGACCAAAACCCCGGCAGAAAAATAATATCGGGAAAAGTTTCAATGGCTTTTTTGTTGGTTTGAAACCAGATTTCTTCAGAAGAGTAAAACTGAAGGGTTGAAACACCAGCCCAACCCGGTATCCACGGACTGTCGATAATAAATCCTGTTACCGGTTTTTCGGGTGTCTTTCCGCTTACAGTATCCAGAAGCAACTGCCATTGTTGGTTTGTCATAATTTCAGATTGATTTCACGTTTCAAATTTAGGTTATCCGGGAATCATTTGACAGTATTTTTTTAGCAAGGGTTTGTACTGGATTAACATTTTTACTAATATTGAACCCATGAAGGTGATGCAGGAATACATCGATTTTCCGTTACGAACGGCCGTAAAAGTAAAATGGCGCAAAATGCCTCACTTTACTTATCCGTGGCATTTTCACAGCGAATACGAGATTTTGTATGTCATTGAAGGCACAGGTACCAGTTTTGTGGCTGATAATATTGAGCAATTTAATTCGGGCGATTTGGCTATGTTGGGAAGCAATCTGCCGCATTTCTGGCGTAGCGATGAAAAATACCATGCGCCCGACAGCCATGAAAAAATAAACTACATTGTCATCCAGTTTCCCGGCGATTTGTTTCGCGAATCGATTTTCGAATATCCTGAATTTCATGTGATACAGGAGTTGTTCAGTCGTGCGTCGCGGGGTATCCGGTTTTTGCCACCGTTTTCTGAAAAGGCAGGAAAACAGGTGTTGAAGATTGCCCAAAGTTCAGGATTCGACCGGGTGATTTTACTGCTGAAACTTTTGCACGAACTGGCTAAAACCGAAAAATACAGGTTACTTGCAGGCGAGTTGTATCATCAGCAAAACCACGATTTTACTGATGACCGGCTAACCAAAGTGCTGCATTTTCTAACCACCCAGTACCAGCAAAAAATTGAACTGGAGAAGGTTGCCGAAATTGCCCATCTCCATCCTTCAGCTTTTTGCCGTTTTTTTAAGGAGAAAACCGGAAAGTCGCTTTCTGAATACGTTACCGATTTACGGATTAGTTATGCCTGCAAGCTTATCATCGAAGGAAAACTTTCGGTCTCCCAGGTCTGTTTCGAGAGCGGATTCAACAACTTGTCCAACTTTAACCGTACGTTTAAACGCCATTCGAAAATGACGCCAACAGAGTATTTCCAGCGGTTTCATGAATGAGGAAATCAAAAAAGGCTAAATTGAAAAATTGTGAAATAGATAAATGGTTGAGTTGAAGTGTTATTTCCCGATTTTTGAACTTATCCCAAAACCATAAAAAAAATAATCTCGACGTCCCATAGCATGAAATCTTTTTGGGCTTTCTTTTCTGTATCCGGCAACAGGTGAAAGCGAAATGGTAAAATTCCCTTTTTTGAGAAGTGTTTTTCTCAATCCAAAATTCAGCTCCCAAAACACTGAGCTGTAATAAGGGTAAACAGGAAAAGTGGCCACAAATTCAGATTTATAATAATAAGCCATTTCCAGTTTTAAATGGTTGCCGGCTGTAAATCCCAGAAAAAGCGAATTGAAAACAGGGTTGTTAAAATTCAATCCGATTTTAACCGGAATTCCCAAACTGAAAAACTCAAGCTGCCGGTTATAGTCTGTTCGCAAACGGTAGGGCATTCCAAAATCATCAATAAAAGTATGCCCGTATAATTCCAGCCAGTTGTGTTTTCCGGCTTGTGCAAAAATGCCGCCTGCAACCCAAAACTTTTTTGAAATCGATGTAAAATAGAGAACCTCAAGAGTTGGGTCAGCAGAGTATCGATACTCTTTCAAACTCCATTTTGCCGGATGCACCAGCGAAAAATTAAACTCAAACCCTTTTTTACTTTCTTGTGCATTTAATGGTGGCAACAAAACCGCCATTAAAACAATTAGTGTAAACAGAGAACGCATGACTTTTGATTTTTTATTCAAATGTCTTGAAAATTAAATATATAATCAAGTATTTTGTGATTTAATTTGAACTTAATTGCATTTTGCAACAAAAAAAACCACTGCAAATTATTTGCAATGGTTTTTAAGCGTCTCAATACCTTTTCTCTGTTTTTCTAACCTGGGTTTGTAATGGAAAAATTTCTACAGGATAATCTTCCCCATCGTATTTTTAATATTTTTTGTGAACGTTTTTGTCATTTAATTTACACTGCAAATATCGCTATAACAGTTGGTATCAGTATCATTTTTACGACTGAAACGAGGGTTGAAAAATGCTGATATGAGCGTTCAAAATAACTGAGTTGAAAAAGTTAAACAGGGAAATTTTGTATAGGTTTTGGCTGTAAATCGGGTATTTTTTTTGAAATCTGTAAGTTGCATTGATGAGAAAAATATCACCGGGGGTTATTCTGAAAATCAAATCGTGTAATGAAATTATCTTTTAGTTTTGTAGATGAATAAAAAACCTGATGCCATGAGTCGAACTTTTTTTTGCATTTTTTTTCTGTTTTTTCTGAATGGTGTAGTGCAATCCCAGGAAGTGGAGTTTCTGCCCGATGACTGGCAAAACCCGGCTGTATTCGAAAAGGGACAAGTGCCGCCCCGTGCATTTCATATTCCTTTTTCAACAAAGGAAGCAGCATTGATTAACCGACCAGACCAAAATGATAATTTCCAATTGCTGAACGGAATGTGGAAATTCAAATGGGTGGAAACTCCTGAACAGGTTCCGGAAGAGTTTTGGAAACCAAAGTTCGACATTGAGGAATGGGCCGAAATAAAAGTGCCATCCAACTGGCAGATGGAAGGTTATGGTCATCCAAAATTCAGGAACATTGCCTTAACTTTCGAAAGCGACCCGCCCAATATTCCGGATTATTACAATCCAACCGGGTGTTACAAACGCAAATTCGAAATTTCCAAAAGCTGGAACGACAAAGAAATATTGCTTCGGTTTGAAGGCATAAAATCGGCTGCGTACATTTGGGTGAACGGCAAACGGGTGGGCTACAATCAGGGCGGATTTGAACCGGCAGAGTTTAATATTACTCCGTTTGTAAAAAAAGGTGAAAACGACTTGGCGGTTCAGGTGCTGCGGTTTTCCGACGGATCGTATCTCGAAAACCAGGATATGTGGCGGCTTTCGGGCATTTACCGCGACGTGAAACTGGTGGCCTATCCCAAAACTTTTATTCACGATTTTTATGTGGTAACTGATTTGGATCGAAACTACGGAGACGCCACACTGATAGTGGAAACAGTTGTGCGGAATGCGGAAAAAGACACTTCGGCCTGCACACTGGAATTTGATGTGTTTGATGCTAAAAATGAGTCAATTTTGAAAGACGGAATTCAATCCATGAATTTTAAAACCGCACCCGATTCCATTAAAAAAGTAACGCTTTCCACGTTGGTTGTGAATCCTGAAAAATGGTCGGCAGAGTTGCCCAATTTATATACGTTGCTCATTCGGCTTAAAAACAAAGAGGGTGAAACACTGGAGGCATTTACCCAAAAAATCTGTTTTCGTGAGGTGGAATACCGGAATTACATTTTTACAATAAATGGCGTACCGGTAAAACTGAATGGCGTGAACAGCCACATGCACCACCCCGAGCACGGGCAGGCTGTTCCTTTGCATTCGCTGAAACAGGATCTGATTCTGATGAAAAAGTTCAACATCAACTGCGTGCGAACATCGCATTACCCGCCAACTCCCGAGTACCTCGATTTGGCTGATGAACTGGGGATTTACGTTGTAGATGAGGTGGGCGACGAAGCGCACGCCAACATTAATTTATCCGGCAACCACGACTGGACTGAAATGTACAAAGACCGCAGCCGCAAACTGGTTTACCGCGATCGCAACCATCCGTCGGTAATTATGTGGAGCGCCGGAAACGAGTCGGGCAGCGGGTTTAACATCAACGAAGTGATAAAAACCGGCAAGGCAATTGACCCCAGTCGCCCGGCCTGGATGTATGGCGGAAACACGTTTTACATTCCGTTTGAAGACATAGTGGGCCCGCGGTACTGGTTGCCCATCGACTATAAAAATCTGGCACAAGGCAAAGTCCTTCCTCAAAACGACCGTCGGGCTTCGTTTATGGACGAGTACCTGGCCGCCACAGGAAACGGACTGGGCGGCATGGATGAATACTGGCAGTGGATTTGGAAATATCCGCGATTGACCGGCGGGGCAATCTGGGATTGGATTAGCCCAGGAATTAAAACACCGCGCTGGATTTTGCCGGATTCTTCATCTTATAAAAATAACGGGCAAATTATGGGTCGTCCGGTTTTCACGGAAGGAAAAAACGGTCGCGGCCTCGAATTTACGGGACACGATGACTGGGTGGAGTTTTACCGTAATCCCAGCCTCGATATTACAGGAAATATGTTGAGTGTAGGCTTTTGGGTGAAACCGTTTGAAATTCCGCAACCAAACACATTTTTAATGAAGGGGAAATACCAGTACGGGATTCACATGGAAAATCCGCAAACGCTGGAGTTTTACATTCATAGCGGAGAAAAACGGATTTCAGCAAAAGCACGGGTAAAAGATGATTTTTACGAAAACTGGCATCACATTGCCGGAATTTACGATGGTAAAAGTTTACAGCTTTTTGTGGACGAAGAACGTGTTGCACAAACCCGGCACAGCGGCGAAATCAGTTCAACGCCTTTCCCGTTTTGTATTGGCCGTGAAGCCGATACGCAGGATCAGGGCGAATATTCGGGCCGGATGTCGAAAATGATTATCGATGAGGTGAAAATTTTCGATAAGGCGGTTTCCCTTGATGAGCTAAAAAATGAAAAAGAAGGCGCAGTTTTGGTTCTCGATTTTGAAGCCGACATAAAAGCAAAAGATGAAGAATTTTTTGCTGTGGGCCTGGGCGGACGTACTTATGGAATTATATGGCCCGACCGGAAAATTCAACCCGAAATCTACCAGATAAAAAAATCGGGGCAGCCGGTTAAAATCGAGGCTGTTGATATTAAAAACGGGCTGATTGAAATCACCAACCGTCATCATTTTAAAAACCTGAACAAACTGCAGGGGATGTGGAAATTGACGGTGAATGGCGATACCATTCAGCGTGGATTTTTTCAGATTGATTGTGTGCCGGGCGAGACAGTTAAAGATACCATTCCCTTCCGGATGCCCGAAATTGAAAGTCATTCCGAATGCTTGCTTACCGTGTCATTTTTACTAATGGAAGACACCAAATGGGCCAAAGCAAGTCACGAAATTGCCTGGGAACAAATTCCTGTTCCGGCTGAAATTTATGTGCAGGAAAAAGTTCTTGAAAAGGGAAAACTTACGATCAGGGAAAACAACGAAAGTATTTTAATTACGGGCAGAAACTTTCGGTATGAGATGGATAAAAAATCAGGAAAACTGAAGTCGTTGCAGTTTAACGAAACGGAATATCTGGATGACGGACCCGAATTTAACGTTTGGCGGGCGCCTCTGGCCAACGACATTGACCCATGGGGAAGCTACATGTTTGAACAGGGAAAAATGACTCCGGGTTTTGGTCGCAGCATCGACAACCAGTTGCGGACGCTGGGTTTGCAAAACCTGGTTTCCGAAGTGCACGAAATTAAAGTAAAGCAGCTTGCTGAAAGTGAAGTTGTGATTCAAATCGGTGCCTTTTCCAATAGTTCGATGGATCCTTCGAGACGCGCTCACGAATGGATTTTTTCGTCGGGTTTTGAGCGAAACGAAATCTGGACTTTTAAGTCAGATGGAACCATTGAACTGGAACAGGAAATTATTCCGCACGGTCCGATGCCCGATATGCTGCAAAAAATCGGGTTACAGTTTCAGTTGCCCAAATCATTCAGCAATGTGGAATGGTATGGCCGTGGGCCTTTTGAAAACTATCCCGACCGGAAAACCGGAGCAAAAGTTGGGTTGTACAATTCTGATGCAAATAAAATGTACGAACCATACCTAATTCCGCAGGAATATGGCAACCGCAGCGATGTGCGCTGGCTGAAAGTGCAGGATGGGGAAGGAAAAGGTTTGCTGATAAAAGGAGGGGAATTGCTAAACTTCAGTTTGCACAAATACAGTACTGACAATCTGGAGCGCGCTATGTACACGTATCAGTTGGAAGAAGCACCTCACACCATTCTGAATGTGGATTACGAAGTTAGCGGAGTTGGGGGAACTGCTATCCGGCAGTTGCAAAAATACAGGGTGATGCCGGGAGTCAGAAATTACAAGCTGACAATAAACCCGTTTTAGCGGTTTGAAAGATTTTTAGGAGAGTAC
>NZ_JAWLCI010000100.1:0-9911 GCF_041687215.1 Mariniphaga sp. | reverse complement strand
AAATCGTCGCTCGTTCTGTTCGCGTAAATAAATGTGGCAAGCAAGTGCCCAAAACAAAAGTTTACAAATTCAATATTTTGATTATGAAAACCTTTGGAGAGGTTATTGAAAATTTCATCAAACAACATTTCACGGTTGGCCACCATGTTGTTCACTGAAGGAACCAGGTTGCGTACCACCGAAAACTGATGACTCATCTTTTGGGCAATATTGCCGTTAAAGCGGGCAATAAGAAACCGGGATTTTGTATTTAAAACGGAATAATATTTGAATGTTTCGCCGCCGGGAACAATAAAAAACTGGTCGCCTGAAACCGGCACCTGTTCGCCGGCAAGCAAAACAATTCCCTCGCCTTTGGTACAATAAGCCAGCAAATTATCTCCGGTTTTCCCCTCGTAACCCCAAATGGTACCTTCCTCAATCACCAGTTCGCCTGTTTCCGTGAGGTATAAGTCGCGTGCAGCCGGGTTTTTTCTTTGTTCGTTTATCAGAGCTTCCGGAAGTCTGAAATACCTTAATTCATTAATCATATTCAAAGAAAGTAATATTATCCATCTTTTTCAAAGAAAATACTATTTTGCCACCATCATTTATCTGTACATTTGTGAAAACCAAAAATGTATTAAAGCACCATGAGTGAACTGTTATCAAAAATTGCCGAATGTATCGAATTCGGAAAAATCAATAAAGCCGCACCATATCCGCCGAATATGAAAGGACAGGATGGAGCCGACGAACTGACAAGGCAGGCTTTGGATGAAGGAGTTTCGGCCCAACGGATTTTAACCGAAGGTTTAATGGTTGGTATGGAAAAAGTGGGTATCAAATTCCGCGAAAACAAAGTATTTGTACCGCAGGTATTGATGTCGGCCAAAGCCATGAGTACTGCCATGATTCACCTGAAACCTTTTTTCCTTTCCGGCGAAGTGAAAGAAAAAGGCACTTTCATTATTGGTACCGTGGAAGGCGATTTGCACGACATTGGTAAAAACCTGGTATCGATGATGGTGGAAGGCAACGGCTGGAAAGTGGTTGACCTGGGTACCGACGTAAAAGCCGATCAGTTTGTGGCTGCCATGAAGGAGCACCAGAATGCGTTTGTAGGATTGTCGGCACTTTTAACCACCACCATGGTAAACATGGAAAAAATAACCAAAGCCATTAAAGAGGCGGTTCCTGATGCAAAAGTTGCTGTGGGCGGCGCTCCGGTAACTGATGATTTCCGCAAGCGAATTGGCGCAGATGCCTATGCTCCCGATCCGCAGGGACTGGTGGAATATTTGAATTCGCAAGTAGCATGAATCAGATATAAGACGTTAAGATGTGAGTAGTGAGAGAAAAGGAAATTGCTACTCAGTATCTATTATCCGATTTCATAAATTACCATAATATTTTGATTGAAAATCAAATAGTTTGGGCATAGTAAATATCCCTGAGTGGCGTTTCTGTACCCATTTTAAAAATCTTTGTACTCATTTTCTCAATACTTAATACTAAAAAAATGAATGGTCTGGAATTAATTAAAAAAGCTTTTTCCCTTCAACCCGTCGAACGGATTCCCTGGGTACCATTTGTAGGCGTTCATGGCGGTTTTTTAACTGGCGTGGATGCCACTACCTACCTGAAATCGTCAGAAGAAATTGTTAAAGGAATCAGTAAATCAGTAGAGGAATACAATCCCGATGGTATTCCGGTGGTTTTTGATTTGCAGGTAGAGGCTGAAGTTCTGGGCTGCGAATTGCGCTGGTCGGAAACCGGTCCACCGGCAGTGGTTTCACATCCGCTGGTTGAAGGGGGAAAGCTGAGCGACTTAAAAATTCCAGGGCCAGACGACGGACGAATTGCAGTTTGTTTGGAAGCCACCAGGCAACTTCGGGAAAAATACCCTGAACTGGCACTTTACGGGCTAATTACCGGACCGTTTACTTTGGCATTGCACCTTCTGGGTACCGATATTTTTATGAAACTGTTCGAAGATCCGGAGGAAGTGAACGAAGTGATGGAGTTTTGCACCGCAGCAGGCCTGAAAATGGCGGAATATTACATGGATGCCGGTTGCGATGTAATTGCTTTGGTCGATCCCATGACCAGCCAAATCGACCCTGAAACTTTCGAAACGTTTGTTACGCCCTTTGTTTCCCGTATTTTTGAATTTGTCAGAGAACAGGGGAAACTCAGCTCGTTTTTTGTTTGCGGCCATGCCCAGCAAAACATCGAAGCCATGTGCAACTGCCGGCCCGACAATGTTTCCATCGACGAAAACATTCCGCTCGATTTTGTGAAAGAAATTACTTTGAAAAAAGGCATCAGTTTTGGCGGCAACCTTAAACTGACGGTGATATTGTTGATGGGTAATCCCGACGATTGCCGTGAGCATGCATTGGAATGCCTCGATTTGGGCGGGAAAACCGGTTTCATCCTGGCGCCCGGATGCGACCTTCCGCGCGAAACACCTTCTGAAAACCTGAAAGCGGTTACCGGACTGGTACACGATCCTTACCAGCAGGATGTGGTTCGGACACTCGAAAAAAAGGAAAGTTCGCTGGAGGTTTTCAACATGAAAGACTACGGGCAGGCCGACAAGGTAATTGTTGATGTCATCACCCTCGATTCCGAATCGTGCGCTCCCTGCCAGTATATGGTGGAAGCGGTGAAACGCGTTGCGCCCCACTTCGAAGGAGTGGTGGAGTGGCGCGAACATGCCATCAAAAAAATGGAGGCCGTGAGTTTTATGTCGTCGCTGATGGTGAAAAACATTCCCACAATCTGCATCGACGGGAAAATTGCTTTCGTTTCCAAAATTCCACCCGAGCGGGAGCTGGTGGCTGCCATTCAAAAACGCATCAACGAAAAACTGAAACTGAAAATTAAATCGAAACGGAGCGAAATTATTTTGATTGGTGAAGAGGCAGGCCAGTGTAACGAACTGAAAGACCGGGTGAACCGCGCACTGACCGAACTGGGCAAAGAAGCGGAGGTGAAAATTTTATCCGGCAGGGAAAAACTGGCAGCATTTGGCGCAACGCAGTCGCCGGCAATAGTGGCGGTAAATTACAAACTGAAAGCGGAAGGTACACTTCCTTCTGCCGACGTGATCAGAGAGTGGCTGAAAGAGTTGTGAATTTTTAGTAACTTAGCCTTGTCGATTTATAATAAGATGGCTGACAAATACCAAATATTGAACGAATTGAAATCCCTGCTTGCTTCAAAGCTGGGCGACAACCTGAAAGAAGTAATTTTATTTGGCTCACATGCTTACGGAGGTGCACATGAATACTCCGACTTCGATTTTCTGGTTATTTTAAAAGAAATACCGGATTGGACATTAAAAAGAAAGATTTCAGAATATTGCTATGAAATCGATTTAAAACATGAAGTCTTTACAGATGTTCATGTTCTTGGAGAAGAGGAGTTAAATACTTTGAGAGGGAAACAACCAATTTTTCAAACCGCTATCCAAAAAGGAATTTACGCATGACAATTTCTGAACAGGAAAGAGAAGCTCTGATTCAATACAGGCTTGAACAAGCACAAAATTCTGCGAATGATGCGGAATTGTTAATGAAAAATGAAAAAATTCCAGCTGCCATTAACCGTATTTACTATGCTGTTTTTTATTGTGTTTTAGCATTAGCCTTAAAAGAAGGTTATAAAACTTCCAAGCATATGCAGTTAATTGGCTGGTTCAATAAAACATTTATTGCAACCGGGAAAATTGAAAATGACTATGGAAGAATTCTTCGTGACTGTTACGAATACAGAAAATCAGCAGATTATGACACTTTCGTAAATTTTAACCGAACAGATATAAATTTACTTTACGACGAAATGAAATCTTTTATAGCTGAGATTGAGCGATATATTAGTGAAAAATAAAAGAGCATGGGTAAAATACTCGATAAAATTAAACAAGGCAAAATTTTGGTTTCCGACGGTGCGTGGGGAACGTTTTTGCAACAAAAAGGATTGAAAATTGGCGAATGCCCCGAGGAATGGAACCTCACTCACCCCGATGAAGTTTTGGATATTGCCCGGAGTTACATCGAAGCCGGAGCCGACATGATCGAAACCAACAGTTTTGGCGGAACCCGGTTTAAACTGGAAAAATTCGGACTGGCTGATAAAGTTTTCGAACTGAACAAAGCCGCTGCCGAAATCAGCCGGAAAGCTGCCGGCGACAAGTTTGTTCTGGGTTCCGTGGGGCCAACCGGTAAAATCCTGATGATGGGCGATGTTACGGAAGAAGAATTGTACGAAGCTTTTAAGGTACAGGCAAAAGGACTGGAGGCCGGTGGTGCAGACGCCATTATGATTGAAACCATGAGCGACCTCGACGAAGCGCGCATTGCCATACAAGCCGCCAAAGAAAATACCGGCTGCGAAGTGTTTTGCACCATGACCTTCGAAAAAACCGTTACCGGAGAATTCCGTTCCATGATGGGTGTTTCACCTACTGAAATGGTGCAAACATTAATTGATGCCGGGGCTGAACTCCTTGGCGCAAACTGCGGAAACGGAATCGCTGGAATGGTCGGCATTGTGGAAGAAATTCGAAAAGCAAATCCCGAAATTCCGATTCTGGTGCACGCCAATGCCGGCATGCCGGTTTACCAGGATGGGGAAACAGTCTTCCCCGAAAAACCCGAAGAAATGGCAGCACTTGTTTCCAAAATTATTGCTGCCGGCGCAAATATAATAGGCGGATGTTGCGGCACCACACCAGATCATATTTGTAAAGTGAGAGAGGTGGTGGATAATAGCTGAATGAAAATTCCATTCCATATTGTCTCCGGTTTTTTGGGAAGCGGCAAAACAACCCTCCTGAAACGGATTATAGAAGACTATTCAGAAAAATTCAAACTGGGAATTATTCAGAATGAATTTGCGCCTTCCAATATTGATGGGGTTGAATTGAAAAAATCAAAGAAAGATTTTAAACTCCTTGAAATAAATAAAGGGTCAGTTTTTTGTGTTTGCCTGCTGGGCGATTTCACCCGTTCGCTGGAAAAATTCATCGACGAATTTCACCCTGATATATTAATCATTGAAGCTTCAGGACTTTCGGATACAACTTCGGTGGCTGAAGTGGTTTCTGCCGGTTCGCTTTCCGAAAAAATTTACCTGGCATCCAACTGGTGTATTGTGGATGCCCTTAACTTTAATAAAGCCGGTTTGATGAGGCAGCGGCTGAGTCATCAAATTCGAATGGCCGATAAGGTGTTGGTAAACAAAACTGATTTGGTTGAAAATGTTGATGAATTGCAGGATGAAATCAGGAAAATAAATCCTTTTGCTGAAATCAAAACAACAACTTTTTGTGAAGTAGAATTTAAACCGGGTGATGATGCTGTTTCAAAATTTTATCCCGATTCAGGCAACCCGCTTGCCCGCCCCGAAATCAATTCCATGGTCATTAAAAGCGGTAGAAAATTTTCAAAAGAAGTATTGACTCAATTTTTAAAAGAATGGGCGCCGAAAGCATATCGTATCAAAGGGTTTGTTAATCTAAAGGAAGGACAAACGGTTGCTGTTCAATGTGTTTTCGATAAAATAGAAATAGTTACGGTCGAAAATAATTTTCATCCCACAGAGTTGGTAGCATTATCTGACCAGTTCGCTTTACGTCAATGGAATCAATCGTTTAAAGAGTATTCAAAGTAATGGACAAATGTTTTTAATTGTGAGTTAAATTATTTTTTTGCCCGAATTAGTGTTAACTGAACATCTTAGAAACAATTTAAATTAGCTATTTTAGGGCAAACTTTTTGGGGAAAATGGTGGGTTGGGCTACTTTTGTCTTCAATTATTATTGTCAACACGATTAAATAAATAATTTATGAGCAAGTTTTTAGCTGCGTCAATTGGCAGGAAGTTTATAATGAGCATCTCAGGGCTCTTTTTGGTTATGTTTTTAGCTGTCCATCTTTCGGTGAATTTATTGCTGATTTTTGATGACAGTGGAGAACTCTTTAACAAAGCTGCCCATTTTATGGTTACAAATCCCATTATCCGGATTGTTGAACCATTGTTAGGTCTTGGTTTTTTGGTTCATATTATCTGGTCGTTTTTTCTGGAATATCAAAACTGGAAAGCAAGACCCGTTAAATACGACAAGAAAAACTCAGGAGTTTCAAGTACCTGGGCTTCAAGAAATATGCTTATTTTGGGAGCATTGGTGCTGGTCTTTTTAATAATTCACATTATTAATTTTTACTGGGTAATTCGTTTTACCGGTAACATGCCGGAAGTAACCATTAACGGTGAACACATGGAAGATACTTACAGCCTGGTTGCAGGCTTGTTCAAATCAAGTATTATTTATGATATTATTTATGTGTTGGGAGGAATATTATTGGGATTGCACCTTTCGCACGGATTTTGGTCGGCCTTTCATACACTCGGATTGAGTAATAAGAATTGGATGAGTAGATTACAAGTAATTGGTAAAATTTATGCCATAATTATTGCAGTTGGGTTTTCAATCATACCATTGTACTTCCTCATTAAATTTTAATTCTGAAAAAGCATTTGTATATGAGCATATTAGATTCAAAAATACCTAAAGGGCCTTTGGCTGAAAAGTGGAACAGGCACAAGGAAAATATTAAAGTGGTAAGCCCGGCCAACAAACGTAAACTGGAGGTGATTGTGGTGGGGACCGGACTTGGTGGTGCATCTGCTGCGGCTTCGCTTGCTGAACTGGGCTATAAAGTGAAAGCTTTTTGTTATCAGGACAGTCCGCGCCGTGCACACTCCATTGCTGCGCAGGGTGGAATAAATGCTGCAAAAAATTATCAGAATGATAACGATTCGGTTTTCCGGTTGTTTTACGATACCATAAAAGGTGGCGATTATCGTTCGCGTGAAGCCAATGTTTACCGTTTGGCAGAGGTTTCCCCCAATATTATAGATCAGTGTGTGGCTCAGGGCGTACCTTTTGGCCGCGAATATGGCGGATTGCTTGCCAACCGAACATTTGGGGGAGCGTTGGTTAGCCGCACGTTTTATGCACGCGGGCAAACAGGTCAGCAGTTGCTTTTGGGTGCCTATCAGGCCATGAACCGGCAGATAGCGAAAGGGAATGTGGAAATATACAGCAGGCACGAAATGCTCGATGTAGTAATCATCAACGGGAAAGCCCGCGGAATAATTGCCCGCGACCTGATTACGGGAAAAATTAAACGCTTTGGTGCTCACGCAGTTGTTATGGCTACCGGTGGTTACGGAAACGTGTTTTTCCTCTCAACAAATGCTATGGGAAGCAACGGCTCTGCAGCCTGGCAGTGTTACAAAAAGGGTGCATTCTTTTCAAACCCTTGTTTTGTGCAAATTCACCCTACCTGTATTCCTGTGCATGGCGACCAGCAGTCGAAACTGACGCTGATGTCCGAATCGCTGCGTAATGACGGTCGTGTTTGGGTTCCGAAGAAAAAAGAAGACGCCGAAAAAATCAGAAAAGGAGAAATTGGCCCGAACGACATTCCCGAAGAAGATCGTGATTTTTACCTGGAGCGCCGTTATCCTTCATACGGTAACCTTGTGCCACGGGATGTAGCTTCACGTGCTGCCAAGGAAAGGTGTGATGCTGGTTACGGGGTAAATCCGGAAGGAAAAGCCGTTTATCTCGATTTTAAATACTCCATTGAAAGGCTCGGAAAAAATGTGATTAAGGCCCGATATGGAAACCTGTTCCAGATGTACGAAAAAATAACAGATGTTGATCCCTATAAAGAGCCGATGATGATTTACCCGGCTATTCATTATACTATGGGTGGAACCTGGGTCGATTACAATCTGATGACCACTGTTCCGGGATTATACTCCATCGGCGAAGCCAACTTCTCAGATCACGGAGCAAACCGTTTGGGCGCTTCGGCACTGATGCAGGGATTGGCGGACGGTTATTTTGTGCTGCCTTACACCATTGGCGATTATTTGGCTGACGAAATTCTTACACCGAAAATTGATACCAATACGCCAGAGTTTGAGCAAGTAGAAAAGGCAGTTACTGCCAGAATTGAAAAACTTTTCAAAATAAAGGGCACCAAGCCGGTTGATTATTTTCACAAAAAATTGGGTCATGTAATGTGGGATTATGTTGGCATGTCCCGCAATGAAGAAGGATTGAAAAAAGCCGTTCAGATGATTCGTGAAATCCGGGAAGAGTTCTGGAAAGATGTAAAAATTCCGGGAGAATTAAATAATTTAAATCCTGAACTGGAAAAGGCCGGACGGGTAGCCGACTTTTTCGATATCGGCGAGCTGATGGCGCTCGATGCCCTCGACCGGAATGAATCATGCGGTGGCCACTTCCGCGAAGAATCGGTTACCGAAGAAGGTGAAGCAAAACGAAACGATGAGAAATTTACTTACGTTTCATGCTGGGAATTTAAAGGCGAAGGCCAGGAGCCGGTACTTCATAAAGAAGATTTGGTGTTTGAAAATGTGGAATTGACTCAGCGGAGTTATAAGTAGTAAGTACCAAGTACAAAGTAATGAGTAATTGGATTTAAGATAAGAGATTTTATAACTAAAAGGAATTAAAATGCATAGGTTTAAAGAATTGAAAGTTTGGCAAAAAGGCAGAGAGCTTGTTAAAGAAATTTATCAGGCAACTCATAAATTTCCAAAAGAAGAACTTTTTGGAATTACGTCTCAAATGAGACGAAGTGCCATTTCTATTCCAACAAACATAGCTGAGGGTTGTGGAAGAAATACAGGAAATGATTTAAATCGATTTCTGGATATTGCCAATGGCAGTTCTTTTGAATTGGAAACATTAGTTATTCTTTGTTTCGATCTAGAATTCCTTTCACAAAAAGAATTCGAATACTTTGACTCCAGGTTGAATGAAATTCAAAGGATGATTTACGGTTTCAAACAATCTATTCAAACTAATTCTTAATACTCTGTACTCATATCTAAAATTCTTTAATCTTTTTAATTATGGCAGATAAAATTCTTAAAAAACTCAATATAAAAGTTTGGCGGCAAAATAATGCAGCAGACAAGGGCCGGTTTGAAACCTATACCATTGAAGATATTTCAACCGGATCGTCTTTTCTCGAAATGTTGGATATTCTGAATAACAAACTGATTATTGAAGGACAGGATCCGATTGCATTCGACCACGATTGCCGTGAAGGAATTTGCGGAACCTGCAGCCTTTATATTAACGGACGTGCACACGGCCCGGATACTGAAATAACAACCTGCCAGTTGCACATGCGGAAATTTAAAGATGGGGAAACCATCACCATCGAACCATGGAGGGCTAAATCATTCCCGGTTATTAAAGACCTGGTGGTTGACCGTACCGCATTTGAAAAAATCCTTTATGCAGGTGGTTTTATTTCGGTAAATACCGGAGGTGTTCCTGATGCCAACGCTATTCCAATTTCCTACGAAGATGCGGAAGAATCGATGGATGCTGCTTCTTGTATCGGTTGCGGGGCTTGTGTTGCGGCGTGTAAAAATTCTTCGGCCATGTTGTTTGTGGCGGCAAAAGTTTCACACCTGGCCAAACTTCCACAGGGAAAAGTGGAAGCCAAAAAACGTGCACGAAGCATGGTGGCCAAAATGGATGAACTGGGATTTGGCGGTTGCACCAACACCGGCGCCTGCGAAGTGGAATGTCCCAAAAGCATTTCCATTACCAATATTGCCCGACTTAACCGTGAATACTTGCTGGCCCGGTTCTCAGAATAAATTTAATTTCAACAATATTTGGAAAGCCTTTTCATTTTTTGGGAAGGCTTTTTTGTTGTATTTTATTCATCGGATAACATCGAGTCATCCGGTGAATGGAAGGACTTCCTGTTTTGTGCAGCGACCTGATCGCTCAAAAAATCATTCCTAATTATCAGTGTTTTATGATTTAAGTTTTTGAGATTTGGGTGTCCCGTTGTAAT
>NZ_JAWLCI010000099.1:0-10255 GCF_041687215.1 Mariniphaga sp. | reverse complement strand
TAAGTTACGAATACTCAATAAAAATGGTGTCGCCCGCAGCGCACCCAATTTTCATTCTCGTGGGTGTCAAAAATTTGTCATGTGGGTTTCATATTATTTTATTTTGTATGAACCGGCACACGAAAATTTTAAACCGGCTTTATTACATGCAACAGTTCAGGGGTAAATTAGTTTGCCGTTGAGCGGGTGATTCTCCTCTTTGCTATTGAGCGGGTGACTGAGAGTCACCCGCTCAATAAAAACAAATCGCAGGCATATCAGAAACTGTGAGGTCAAAAGGAACCGGTCTCTCCAAAAAAGAACGGTTCCCTTAGGTAGAACACAGAGTTTCTTGCCAAAGTCATGTTCAGGACTTGGGGACGTCAGAAACGCCAAACATTGTCTTGTCCGCGGGTGTGGGGACGTCATAAACACCAAACAATGTTATGCCCACGGCGTGGGGACATCAGAAACACTGAACAAAGTTATGTCCACAGGCGTGGGGACACCAGAAACTTCAAACAATGTCGAGCCCATGCCGTGGGGAAGTCAGAAACGCCAAACATTGTCTTGCCCACGGGTGTGGGGACATCAGAAACGCGGAACAGTGCTATGCCCACGACGTTGGCGGTTATTGTGACACAGCAAATTAGGGATTTTTAAGGCCCCGGCGATTAAAACCGGGGTGTTTCTGTTATGCCGGGGAGCCTTTTTAGCAAAAGATTGCTATTTTTAAAACTTGAAAACCAAAAAGCAACAATTGAAAGCTCAGCCGAAAATGAATTAAATGAAAAACATCAGCAAACATCTGAATACTTCATATTGTCAATTCCCGATTAATGATTTTTTTCAAATAATGGGAATATATGTAATTTTACATAACTGGAATATAAGTAGTAAATTTAGCACAACGTTAGGGCAAATAGTAAAAGACCAATGAACAGACATTACTTATTGAATTAAAATACAGATTACTAATAATTATAACCATAATGACATGAAAAGACAAATTAGAATTTTGGTACTAATTGGATTTTTTTCCATTCTCAGCGTAAAAGGATTTTCACAATTAAGTATTTCATATTATTCATCCTCACTTTCAAAGATCGGATTAGGATACAATTTCAATGACAGATTTTGGAGTGAATTGAGATTATATAGTAACACGACTGTAAATGATATAACACCTGAATTGATAGTGTGTTACAATATTGTAAAAAAAGAAAATCATAACGTATATATTGGATTAGGGGGTAATGTTAATTATTTCACTGGATTTGTATTACCTGTTGGAGTTCAATTTACCCCGATTGAAAAATTTGACAGATTTTCATTACACATAGAATTACAACCAACATTAGACATTGAAAGTGACTTAATAATCCAAAGTTCGTGGGGATTTAGATATAAATTTGGGAAAAAGGATTAAAACTACTTGCCCTAGTCGAATAGATGGCCGTGAGTCGTTAAGCCCACCGGAGCACCTGTCTCACCATCCCGATTACTATGACAAAACAAATTATTTTGCCAAGATTTTTTGTTCTTAACAAATATTTCATTGTTGAAGGGTGTCATTTTATTGGCTAGCACAAAAATAGATTTAGCAATCATATTCATAATAGTATTTAGTATCCATAGGTGGTGTTTTCCCCTGTCCAGCATTGTTTTATAATAACTATGAAATAGTTGTCCTTTTCTGATAACACTTAAAGCTCCCTGGTGCATTTCTGCTTTTAGCTCCTGGTTTGCTTTCTTTGAGGTTCTTGGTCTGTACCTGATTGAAGTTCCTGAGGTACGTTCAAAAGGGGCAATTCCCACATAACAGGCAAAAGCTTTATAGTCAACAATTTTTTAAGATCCATCGGTTACAGCTAAAATATGTTGTGCTATAACTGGTCCGATACCGGGAAAAGAAAGTAATATGTTATAATAACTATTAATTGTTTTTTCTGACTTTATCAGTAATTGTATGCTTTTCTCTACCTCTTTAATCAAATCTGTGAGAAAATGTTTCAATTGATTATAAATGACCGTGTTTAAAATTCCTGGAATAACCTTATCGCTTTCACTGGCAATAAAGTTTAGCGTCCGTTGTCGAAGGCTAATGAGTTGTTTTCGTAAAAGATATAATTCTTTCAGTTCTTTGGTTTTCTGGTCAGGGTGATGAAAATTGGTAGCTTTATGTTGGTGGGCCAGGGCAAATTCGGCTATTTTCATGGAATCTACTTTATCGGTTTTTGCCCGTTGTAAATTCAGCCTGTATCCTTTCATGATTATTGGATGGACAACCCAAAAAGTTACATCAAGTCCTTTCATAACCAAGGCTAACTTTTCAGTATAATTTCCGGTGTTTTCGCAACAAATGAGAACTTCTTTTTCTTTAATATCAAGTTCTTTTATTTTATCAACCAGTTGGCTAATTTCCTTTGCATTGTTGGGAACCTGGAGATAATGTGACGAGTCATTCAAAAGATAAGTTACATCAAGTGTCAGTTTACTAATGTCAATTCCAAAGATTAATTTAAATTTACGTTCCATGTTAATTATAACTTTTGCATGTTTATAAATTAACTGTGACAGGATGCTCGCCTTATTCCATGCTATTAAGCTTTGCTTTAATTACTATTGAGGCTGGGCAACCCAGGATAAGAAGTTCCACCGTCGTAGTCGGGACGACCTTCCGAACCCTCAATTGGTTTTTTTTGGGTGGTAGATCCCGACTTAGTAGTCGGGACGACCTTCCGAACCCTCAATCGGGTTTTTTGGGCGGTAGATACCGACTTGGTAGTCGGGACGACCTTCCGAACCCTCAATTGGGTTTTTTTGGGTGGTAGATCCCGACTTAGCAGTCGGGACGACCCTCCGAACCCTCAATTGGGTTTTTTTGGGTGGTAGATCCCGACTTAGCAGTCGGGACGACCCTCCGAACCCTCAATTGGGTTTTTTTGGGTGGTAGACCGGACTTGAACCGGCGACCTCTGGAACCACAATCCAGCGTTCTAACCAACTGAACTACAACCACCATTTATTTGCGGCTGCAAATATAATATTTTATTCGTTTTTGATTCGCGAAAATTAAAAATTTATACCGTGAATATACCTGAAAAAACTATTTTTGGAAGAAACCAAACAAAATGAAAAAACTAAATGTAAATACCATAGTTTGTTTTGGCGAAGTTTTGTGGGACATGCTTCCCACCGGAGCAAAACCTGGCGGCGCACCACTGAATGTAGCCATTCATTTAAAAAGACAGGAACTAAATCCTTTTATTATCAGCAGTGTGGGGAATGATGCTGACGGACAAAAACTGCAGACTTTTCTTCAGGAAACAGGAATGAATCTGGAATATTTGCAAACAGATGATGTTTTGCCCACAAGCCAGGTTTTGGTTCATCTCGATTCGGAAAAAAATGCAACATACGAGATTTGCGAACCCGTTGCCTGGGATAATATTCAGTTCAACAAAAAAATGGAAAATCTGGCAGAAAAAGCTGATTTGATAGTTTTTGGCACACTGGCTTCGCGAAATGAAACTACACGAAAAAACTTATTGAAATTTCTTAAACATTCACCGGCAAAACGATTTTTGGATGTGAATCTGCGACCACCCTACGATACCAGAGATGTTGTAGAAGAAATGCTGCATCTGGCTGATTTTGCCAAGCTGAATAACGAGGAACTTGCAACTATTGCCCTGTGGAATGATCAAAAAGGCACCGAAGAAGAATTAGTCCGCTGGCTTTCTGAATATTTTTCCTGTACAATAGTTTGTGTTACGCGGGGAGCAAACGGAGCAGCACTTTTAAAAAATAACACATGGATTAAGCACCCTGGATTTAAGGTTATTGCTGTGGATACCGTGGGTTCAGGCGATTCCTTTCTGGCTGGCTTAATTGCACAACTTTCCGCTGAAAGTTCTCCTGAAAAAGCGCTGGAATATGCTTGTGCAACCGGCGCGTTTGTTGCTTCCCGACAAGGAGCAGTGCCGGAATATTCTGTACGTGATATAGAAGCATTTATGAAGTAAAATTCTTTTGAAATATTTCTATTTTTTCATTTGATAGAGTTTCCACCAGGGCGTAGTGGGCGATTCGTGGTGTTCCCAGTGGTAGCCAAAAAAATAACAGGAAAGCATGGCGAGCAAATGATTTTTTATCTGCGTTCGTGAATTATGTGGTTTCATTTGTTCGGAAACCGGCCGGCGGTGTGGCAAATAAGTTCCAAAAAAGAACAGTTGTAATGTAGCTAAAATGGCCGGAACAACCCAAAATGTAATCAATTGAAATTCGGAAAACCAAATAAGTAAAATATTAAATGCAATAGCCATAAACAGAATTTGCCACCAGGTAGTGTAATTTTTCATAAAAATAAACCACCACACAAAAAAGTTATTGCTGCGGGGCGAAAAATCGGGATCCTGCTCTGTGCCGGGGAAACGGTGATGCAGGTAATGTTTTTTCGATAAAACGCGGAAAGACAAAAAAGCAAACAGTGTGGTGGAAAGGTGCCCAAAAAAATTATTCAGTTTCCGGTTTTTGGCAACGGTTCCGTGCATGGCATCATGCCCGGTAATAAACAGGCCGGTATATAAATAAGCCTGGATAAGAACATGCAAATAAAAAATGGGCGATAAAAAATCAGGCTCAACATAAAACAATGAATAGAGCAAATGCCCCAGCCAGAAAATGATTATTGTTAATGCGATAAATATTCCCATGTCCGCAAATATGTTTGGGACAAGTTAAACTATTTTTTAGAAATTAAGAATGTCTTTCAGGTTTTTATAACCGGTTTTACTTACTTTCAGTTTGGTTTTATCGTGTAAAATAACAATGTAAGACTCCTTTTCATACTGCTGTATCTCATTAATTTGCTCAACCTTAACAATGTAGGATCGATGAATGCGAACAAAATCTTTTGTATTGAGAGCACCCTCCAGGTACTTCATGGTTTTTTGTTTCATGTAGCGGCCTTCGTGGGTGTAAATCATTACATAATCGTCCATCGACTCAATGTACCGTATCTGGTCAACCGGAATGATGTGAATTTTGTGCCGGTCTTTTACAACAATACGATCGAGGAAATCCTCCTTCGGATATTCGCTTACTTTTTCTGCAACATCGGAGACCGGGCCTTCATCCTTAATCCGGTTGGCAACTTTTTCAATAGCTTCCAATAGCCGGTCTTTGGAATAAGGTTTCAGCAGGTAATCAGCAGCGTTGTATTCAAATGCTTTCAGTGCATATTGATCGTAAGCCGTGGCAAAAATTATGTGAGGCTTATGGTCAAGCAGTTCAAGCAGTTCGAAACCGGTAATTTTTGGCATCTGAATATCGAGAAAAACCAGGTCGGGTTTCAGATCGTTAATCATTTTTACGCCTTCAAAACCGTTTTCACATTCTGCAATCAGTTCAATGTTTTCGGCATCGTTCAGAAACGATTTCAGCAGTTTACGTGCAAGTTCCTCGTCTTCAACAATAATGGTTCGTATTTTTTCGGTCATAGCAGTTTATTTTTGTGGAATAGCCAAAGTTACTTTAAATTCTTTTTTATTGTCTTCAACTTTCATAAGTAGAGGATTATTGTATATAATCTGAAGGCGGTCGCGAATATTGCGCAAACCAATTCCTTCTCCTTTTTTACTAATGGAGTTTGGATCGTAATTGTTTGTTATTGTAATTTCGAGCACATCGTTTTGGCAAGAAGTTCGGGTCGCAATTTCAACCGGTTCAGTGGCTTCATAAACGCCGTACTTAATGGCATTTTCATACAATGGTTGTAAAATCATATTTGGAATTAATGCATCCAGACAATTTTCATCGATTTCGAAAACCGGATTCAGTTTTTTCCCGAATCTTACTTTTTCAATTTGGAGATAGAGTTTATTGTTGTTCAGCTCTTCACTAAACGGAACTTTATCAATCTGGTCGTGTTTCAGCGAATAACGCATTAACGAAGAAAGGTTAATTACCATTTCCTGAGCTTTTGCAGGGTCGGTCATGGTAAGCGAAGAAATGCTGTTCAGGCTGTTAAATAAAAAGTGCGGATTGATTTGGGATTTCAATGCGTGCAATTCTGCTTCTTTCACCAGCGACTTTAACTTTCCCTCATTTCGAAGTTTTTCTTTAAATCCCTGGTAGTAATTTACTGCATAAAAGAAAATAACATAGGTAAGGTAAAGCATATAACCGCCAAAAATATTGGCTGCCAAATTATTGTCTATCCATTGTTCGGAGTATGGATGAAGGAGTTTTATAATTACAACACCCAGGTAAAGCCAGATAAAAACAATGATTGTGGCTGCAATAAGGTGTGAAAGAATAATTCTTCCGGGCGAATAGTTTTCGAGCGTGCTGTATTTAATTACATACCAAATTGAAGCGCCGATAATGGCAAAGGTAAAAGGCAAGGCAAAAGCTTCGGCAACGGCCATGCCAGGATCGAACCCGTAAGCCAGCCATTTGAGCAAAACACTGCCCAACAAAATGGCTAACCATGCCAATATATAGTAAAGGGCTAACCTTGAATTGGAAATAAAAGGGTGTTTAAAATCCATTTTTAATTGTATTTTACTTCCACTCCGCCAAAGGCGCTAAAACCTTTTATAATTAATGTTTTTGCGGGGTCGCAACTTACATCGTGCACCGAGGCGCCTCGTTTATCGGTAAATGCACCAAAAATGGTGGTCACTTCGTTTTTAACAGTCCAGTCGGGCGGAACTTTAAAACCACTGCCGCCAAAAATGGCAACACAATCAATAATGGCCCCGTTTTCTGAAAGGCTGGACTGACGTAAATCGTATTCAGCTCCACCAAAAATGGAGGTTATTTTACCGCCCAGGAAACTTTTTGAGTTGATAAATATTTCTCTTCCTCCAAAAATTACAAAATCATCGAAATAATCCATTCCCAGGCTGGAGGCGTCAATCTGGGGAGGCTGGTTTCGCTGCCTGTGTGTAACAAGAAGTGCAACGCCAACTCCGATAATCAAAACCGGCCACCCAATTTGCCTCAATTGATAGGGAATGACAACCAGTTCGTCAATCAGAAAAAATCCCCCGATAAACATTAAAATGGTACCTGCTGTCCGGTTTCCGGCAATAAAAGAAAAAACACCGATACCAATAAGCAGCATTTGCCATGATATTAAAACATCAGTCCATACATGGGGTATCAGGTCCAACTTCACCAAAATCCAGAATATGCCAACCAGGATTAAAAATAATCCGAATAATACCCTTTTGTTTGAAACACTTTTATTTTCCATTTTTATTCTGTTATTGAATTAAAAATCAGATTGCTGAAACTTATTCTCAACCATCTGCCATTCTTATTTAAATAAATTTAGCAATGAGTGCAATGCCGGCACCAATTAATATAGCAGGAAGAATAAATGAAAGGGTGATATGAGGAAAAATCAAAATTTTGGGCGCCAAAAAAAGTCCACCCAAAACAATTAAAACTATACCAAAAGACCTTTTACCTGCAAGCAAAACAAGTCCTATAATTATTAAAACCATTTGCCAGGAAAAAAGAAAATTTCCCCAATTCATAAACAGGTGTCTGAATGGAATAAACAGGTTTTTTATCTGTATTCCAATCATTTCTAAAGCAGGAGCGGTTTTCTGCAATAACCACACCATGCCCAAAACAATAAGTATTATGGCTAAAGTTACCCGTGAATTGTCTTTTTTCTGTTCGCTTTCCATTTTTCCTGTCCCTTTTTTTGGTGCGAACAAATATATAAATAACACCAAGGCACACAACTTAACATTCGGTTAACACAGGGAATGAATCGGTAAATGGAATGATTTTACACTAAAAGAGGGTTGTTTTTTTAATTTCAACAACCCTCTTTTCTTATTTGATTGATTTACATGCTGTTTTGCGCTTTTACCCAGGAATCGCGTAACGGAACTGTCCGGTTAAAAACCGGTTTTCCCGGAATAGAATCATAATCAAGGTTAAAATATCCCAACCGCTCAAACTGAAAATGATCGAGTGGTTTCGCATCATTCACAAAGGGTTCGATATAACATTCCGGTAAAACCTGAAGGGAATCCGGATTCAGAAATTCTTTAAAATCAACATCTTTATGTCCAGCCGGGTCTTCGTCGTAAAACAGGCGGTCGTATAACCGGACTTCCGATTTTACCGCGTGTTTTGCCGAAACCCAGTGAAGGGTGGCTTTCACTTTTCTTCCGTCGGGAGAGTTACCTCCTTTCGATGCCGGATCGTAGGTGCAATGCAGTTCTGTAATTTCTCCCTTATCATTTTTAATAACATCTGTACAGGTTACAAAATAAGCGTACCTCAATCTCACTTCGCGACCGGGAGCCAGCCGGAAAAACTTACGTGGCGGATCTTCCATAAAGTCGTCGCGTTCGATGTAAAGTACTCTGGAGAAAGGAACTTTTCGTGAACCCATCCTTTCGTCCTCGGGATTGTTTATGGCTTCCAACTCCTCTTCCTGGCCTTCAGGATAGTTGGTGATGACCACTTTCAGCGGATTTAGCACTCCCATTACCCTCTGTGCGGTTTTATTCAGATGTTCGCGAACGCTGTATTCCAGCAGCGAAACGTCAATCATCCCGTCAACTTTGGTTACGCCAATTCGGTCAGAAAAATTACGAATTGATTCCGGTGTGAAACCCCTTCGTCGTAACCCGGAAATGGTAGGCATGCGCGGATCGTCCCAGCCACTAACATAGCCCCCTTTTACCAGTTCCAGCATCCGGCGCTTGCTCATAATGGTGTAAGTAAGGTTCAGCCGGGCAAATTCAATCTGCCGCGGACGGTAATCTGAATCCATTAACTGATCGATAAACCAGTCGTAAAGTGGTCGGTGCACTTCAAACTCAAGCGTACAAATGGAATGCGTAATACCTTCCCAGTAATCGCTTTGCCCATGTGCGAAATCGTACATTGGGTAAACACACCATTTGTCTCCGGTTCGGTGATGATGCGCTTTTAAAATGCGGTAAATAATAGGGTCTCTCATGTGCATGTTGGGCGAAGCCATATCGATTTTGGCCCGCAAAACCCGCGAACCTTCATCAAATTCACCGGCTGTCATTCGGTTAAACAAATCAAGGTTTTCTTCCGGTGTCCGGTTCCTGTATGGACTTTCGGTTCCCGGACGGGTGGGCGTTCCTTTTTGTTCGCTTATGGTTTCTGAGCTCTGATCGTCAACATAGGCCTTGCCTTTGTTTATCAGCAATATGGCAAAGTCGTGCAGTTTTTCAAAATAGTCGGAGGCATAAAACAACCGGTCTTCCCAGTCGAATCCCAGCCAGCGGACGTCTTTTTCGATGGATTCCACATATTCCATCTCTTCTTTGGTGGGGTTGGTATCGTCGAACCGAAGATTGCATTTGCCGCCAAATTTTTCGGCAATTCCAAAATTCAGGCATATCGATTTGGCATGGCCAATATGCAGGTAACCATTTGGTTCCGGGGGAAACCGTGTGTGTACCCGCCCGTTGTTTTTCCCTTCCTGCAAGTCTTTTTCAATTTGCAAATGAATAAAGTTCGATTTTTTTGCCGGTTCTTTGTTTTCGGTGTCGTTTGCCATGGTACTTAATATTTTATCCGCTGGTTTTCAATGGCTGCAAAATTAAAAAAAGGTTGCTCAGTATGATTAAGGTACCTGTAATTTCTTTGCATTCGTCACTTATTTTTAATTTCGCGCTAAAAATTAAATGGGAATTGTTGAAATTGAAGGAATGCACTTTTACGCTTACCACGGCCATTTTGAAGCTGAGCGTATTGTTGGCAATGAATTTTTGGTGGATGTATGGCTTGAAACAGATTGTTTAAAAGCTGCTGCTTCTGACAATTTGGAAGATGCATTAAATTATCAGGCGGTTTACGATTTGGTAAAGAAAGAAATGCAAGTGAAATCGCATCTTTTGGAACATGTTGCCGGGCGAATCCTCGATGCCCTTCTTGAAGAATTTACGTCCATACAAAAAGCAAAAATAAAGGTTTCCAAACTCAATCCACCCATGGGCGGGCAAATTGAAAAAGCCAGTGTGACGCTAATGCGATAAAATGTTTGAGTTTATTTTTATGGAATTCAATGCAAATTTTTCTACATTTGCAGTCCGAATTCAAAAAATGGTTCCCTGGCCGAGTGGCTAGTCCCGAGTTCTCGGGAAAAACCGTATACGGCTCCAGGGCATTGAAATAGTGATTTAAAAAAGGTTCCTTGGCCGAGTGGCTAGGCGGCGGTCTGCAAAACCGTATACGGCGGTTCGAATCCGCCAGGAACCTC
>NZ_JAWLCI010000098.1:0-10302 GCF_041687215.1 Mariniphaga sp. | reverse complement strand
CTTCTTTTTTCATTACTGTGCAAATTTAAATTAAACAAAAAAATACCGGGGGTCGCGACCCCCGGTATTTTCATTTACACAGTTTATGAGATAGTGCTTATTTGGAGGATAAAATAGCAAACCGGTTTTTATTGTTTCGAAATACCTAGTTCCTGGCTTCACGTCATCCACCATCACTTTTGCGTGATCGTAAACCTTGCCGCAAAGCAAATGGTTTTAGAAGCATCTTTTTCGGCTATCCCTTAGTTTTCATTTTTACTAATAAATTGGTTTCCCAACGATTGTTTCCTTCTCTTTTCAAAAAAATATTTCCCAAACTATAGCAGCAGGCTTAGTAAAGATATTATTTTTAGCTTTTCAAAAAATATTGAAACATTTTGATCCGGAGTTTTAAAACGGAAAAACTAAAAATAAAACGATTGAATATGGCTTGGTTGAAAAAACTTAAACTTTATCTCCAATCCCTCGGGCCCGGTTTTATCATTGCTTCTGTAGTATTGGGGCCGGGTAGTATTACGGTTTCCTCGCGGATGGGTTCGGAGCACGGGTATGCATTTTTATGGGTAATTATACTGGCTGCCATTTCCATGTATATTTATACATCCATGGGTGCGCGGTTTGGCACTACCAGCAACGATTCCATACTTCAATCCATTGCCGGTAATTACGGAAGGTGGTTTTCGGCGATAATCGGTATTTCCGCGTTTATGGCCGCATCCAGTTTTCAGTTTGGAAATAACCTCGGTGTCGGCATTGCCATGCAGGGAATTACCGGCATTGATGAACGGATTTGGCCGCTCATTTTTACTCCTTCGGCTATTGTGCTGCTTTTCTGGGCAAAAAATCTGTACAAGGTTCTCGAAAAGCTGATGATGTTTCTGGTTATGATTATGATTCTGGCTTTCCTTTTTAACCTGTTGCTTACAAAACCTGCCGTAAGCGATATTGCCGGTGGTTTTATACCCCGTTCATTTTCGTTCGATTCCCTTGATATAATTGCCGCACTGGTGGGTACCACCTTTGTGTTGCATGCTGCTTTGTATCAATCCTATCTGGCCCAAAATAAGGGCTGGAAAGTTACCGACATGAAAAAAGGACTCAGGGATTCGTACACCGGAATTTTTATGCTGGCTCTCATTTCAATTTTAATAATAGTTACCTCTGCAACTGCATTGCACCCATTGGGAATTACTGTAAATTCTGCGGCTGATATGGCCATGCAGCTCGAATCGCTTTTCGGGAGTTATGCCAAAATTATTTTCAGCATTGGGTTGTGTGCCGCTGCTTTTTCTTCACTAATGGTGAATGCGGTAATGGGGGGAGGACTGCTTTCCGATGGGCTCGGGCTTGGCCGGACCATGAACGATAAAATGCCGAAAGTATTTACCACCATTGCCCTGCTTTTGGGAATGGTGATTGCCGTTTTCTTTCGCGGAGATGTGATTTATGCCCTGATTCTCGCCCAGGCCTCTTCCATACTGGCTGTTCCGCTTATCGCATTTGGTATGTTTTTGATTCTGAATAACAGAAAAGTAATGGGCCGGCTTAAAAACAACCCGTGGCAAAACTTTCTGGCCGTTTTTGGTTTTGTTTTAATCAGCCTGATGGTTTATTTGATGTACAGCCGGATTATCGGGTATCTGCAGTCATTATGATATTGAAATATACCGTTTTATGGTTCAGATATACTAATATTTTATTTTTTGGATGGTTGCTTTTTGGAGCATATATAACAAATGAAAAAATACAAATCACAAATAAATTACAAAGTAAAAAAATCAAATTCAATACATTTTCAGAGAAGATTTAGCTATTGTAATTATTTGGATTTTTGGTCATTAATATTTGGGATTATTTTGTTTTTTGAAGTTTGATTTTTGTTTTTTCTCATTACAAAAATTTTTATAAACGATGAAGGATTATCCTGACAAAATAAAAAACGAAGCAGAACTGGAGGAACTTTTATCCCGTCCTTCGGCAGAAACCGTGGAGTTGTTTAAAAGGCTTGAAGGGGATATTCTTTTTTTGGGAATAGCCGGGAAAATTGGCCCTTCGCTGGCACACATGACCAAACGGGCCTGTTTGGAGGCCGGTATAAAAAAGAGGATAATCGGGGTTTCCCGTTTCAGTAATCCGGCTGAAAAAGATTTAATTGAAAGTTGGGGTATTGAAACCATTCAGGGCGATTTGCTCGACCGAAAGTATCTGGAAAGTTTGCCCAAAGTGAAAAATGTTTTTTTCCTGGCCGGAATGAAATTCGGTTCCGAAGAAAATCTTTCGCTGACCTGGGCTATGAATTCCTTTTTGCCTGCCCTGGTTGCCGAATATTTTAAAGATTCGCGGATTGTGGCCTATTCCACAGGGTGCGTGTATCCAATGGTTTCTGTCGATTCGGGCGGTTCAAAAGAAACTAACAAGCCGGAGCCGGTTGGGGAATATGCGCAATCGTGCCTGGGCCGGGAACGAATGTTTGAATACGGAAGCCGGAAATACAAGACACCTATCGCGCTCATCCGGCTGAATTACGCCGTGGAGCCGCGTTATGGTGTGCTGGTGGATATTGCCACCAAAGTAAAAAACAATCAGCCTGTTGATTTAACCATGGGCTACTTTAATGCAATTTGGCAGGGCGATGCTAACAATATGGTACTCCGATCTATGGAACATACTGCCAGCCCGGCATGGATAGTGAATATCGCCGGCCCCGAAACCCTGCGGGTGCGTGATGTGGCGCTGGAGTTTGGAAAACTTTTCAACAAGGAGGTTCAGTTTACCGGCAGTGAAGCTGAAACGGCACTTCTGAGCAATGCTGAACAGGCATTCCGGTTCTTTGGAAAACCAAATGTTCCGGTTCAAAAGGTAATGGAATGGACTGCCCGCTGGATGGAAGAGGATAAAAAGTTATTGGGAAAACCGACGTATTTTGAGGTGCGGGACGGGAAGTATTAGGAGCCCCTGCCAGCCTCCCCGAAGGGGAGGTGAAAGAATAATAAACAGACTTATTTCACATGAAAGAACAGTTGAAAAAAATCACCGGTCAAACTCCCTCTCCTTTGGAGAGGGCTGGGGAGAGGCATGCTTTTTTGCACAATGGAGTTGTCATTCCGGCGCTTCCGCTGGCACTGAACAAAAACCGGAAATTGGACGAACGCCGGCAGCGTGCACTGATGCGCTATTACCTTGATGCCGGTGCAGGCGGTGTGGCCGTTGGAGTGCATACCACCCAGTTTGAAATTCGTTTGCCCGAATTTAATCTGTACAAACCGGTTCTGGAAATTGCCAGGGAAGAGTTTACCCGCTTTGAAATAAAAAACAAAAAACCCGTAATTCGGATTGCCGGGGTGATTGGAAAAACGAACCAGGCCGTTGCCGAGGCAGAAATTGCCCTGCAAACCGGATATCACGCGGTGTTGCTTAGTGTGGCTGCTTTTGCTGAAGCTTCAAATGCTGAAATTATTGAACATTGTAAAGAAGTAGCGCAAATCATTCCGGTTATTGGATTTTACCTGCAACCTGCTGTGGGCGGACGAAAACTGGACGTTGATTTCTGGCGTGAATTTGCACAGATTGAAAACGTAATTGCCATAAAAATGGCGCCGTTTAACCGCTACCAAACGCTGGATGTGGTGCGCGGCGTGGCCGAATCGGGCAGGGCAGACGACATCGCACTTTACACGGGCAACGACGATAATATTCTGGTTGACTTGTTGTCGGAATATCGTTTTGAAGTGAACGGAAAAATCGTAAAGAAAAGAATTGTTGGCGGTTTGCTTGGGCACTGGGCAGTGTGGACTCGTAAAGCCGTTGAACTTTTGGAAAAGATTCAGAAGAATCAGTTATCGGACAACGTGCAGGATTTGCTGGCATTGGCTAACCAGATAACCGACTGCAACGCGGCCTTTTTCGACGTGGCTAACAATTTTAAAGGCTGCATTACCGGTATTCATGAAGCACTGCGCAGGCAGGGACTTCTGGAAGGTGTCTGGACGCTCAATGAAAATGAAACGCTTTCGCCTGGTCAAAAAGAGGAAATTGATCGTGTGTATGCCGCTTATCCTCATTTAAATGATGATGATTTTGTAAAAGAAAATCTCGACAAGTGGCTGGCCTGAAAATATTAACCGTTCAGGATATTCCGCAGGTCTGGGAGCTTTCAAATGCCGAAGGATGGAACCAGACGGAGAAGGATTGGAGATTTTTGATTGAAAATCCGGGAAATGTATGCCTGGCGCTGGAGCAAAAAGGAAAAACCGTGGCAACTGCCACGGCCATGAATTATGAAAAAAGGGTGGCATGGATTGGGATGGTTTTGGTTGACAAGGCCTTCCGCGGAAAAGGATACAGCAAATTGCTTCTTTCTGAATTGCTCAACCGGTTAAGATCATTCCAAACCATTAAACTGGATGCTACGCCAGCAGGTCAACCTGTTTATCAGAAATTCGGATTCAAAAATGAAAGGGTCATTAACAGGATGATTCTGGAATCACTTGAAATGGATTTGCCGGAATTTGAAAATGAAAATATGCCAACAGTGGTTCAAACAACTGATATTCCTGAAATTATTAAATACGATGCCCAGGTTTTTGGTGATTGGCGGAAAAATCTATTAGAATATTTGATTCAGAAAAATTCGGAAAATGCGTGGGTCCTATCGCAACAAGTTGAATTTAAAGGAATTGCTTTGGGACGAAAGGGTACCCGGTTCTTCCAGGTTGGGCCGCTTTCGGCTGAATCTGAAAGGGAGGCCAAAATACTCTTGTCACAAATGTTGAACAAGTTGCCGCACCAACCGGTTGTGGTTGATGTTTGGGAAGAAAAAATGGAGTTAATAAACTGGCTGGTGAACATCGGATTTATAAAACAGCGGCAGTTTGTCCGGATGGTTTTGGGTGAAAATTCTCCGGAGATTTCTGAAAAGCAATTTCTGATTTGCGGTCCGGAGTTCGGGTAGGTTTACACTACTGGCAGAAGTTGTGTTGCAAAATTTTTTTTCACCGGCGCAGCCCGATGATCGGATTTTTCCGCCCCTTTCCCAGCTTTAGCGTTTAATTTCTTAACGGCTAAAGCCAGATTTGCTGGTATTTGTCCTTGATCACCGGGCTAAAGCCAGGGCGTAAAACCCAAGGCTTCTTTGCAATCTCCAAAGTTTTCCATTGCCGGATAAAAAAAGATAAATACTTTTATCGTGAGTATAAAAAACAATCTAAACCATCTGTTATGAATCGATTTGTTACCTTTTATTCCCTGATTATTCTCCTTTTTATTGTTGGGTGCAATTCCAAAAACAGCCCCGAAGTGTTCGACGTTCGTTGCGAAAGCCTGCAAAATCCGCTGGGCATTGACAAAACAACGCCCCGTTTTAACTGGAAAATCAGCAGTGAAAAAAACGGAACCGAACAAAAAGCTTTTCAGATTCTGGTTGCCGCTGAACGTTCGAATTTAACCGAAAACAAGGCCGATTTGTGGAATTCCGGGAAAGTTGAATCCTCTGCTTCCATCTTTGTACCTTATCAGGGACAAAAACTAAACTCCGGAACATCCGCCTGGTGGAAAGTCCGGATTTGGGATGAAGCCGAAAATGTTTCTGCCTGGAGCGAACCAGCCCGGTTCAGTGTAGGTTTTCTGGATGAATCAGACTGGCAAGCTTCTTACATCGCCTTTAATACGGATAACGGTTACCGTGAATGTCCGCAACTTTTTCAGACTTTTGAAGTGGACGAAACTGATTCCAATTACTTCCTGCATGTAAATTCACTGGGTTACCACGAAGTTTTTCTCAACGGCAAAAAAGTGGGAGAGGGAGTTCTGGCGCCGGCAGTTTCACAGTTCGACAAGCGTTCGTTAATCAATACTTACGATGTTTCTGCACTTCTGCAAAAAGGAAAAAACGAGTTAATTCTTTGGCTGGGCAGTGGGTGGTACACCGAAGGCCTGCCCGGGGTGGCCAACAACGGTCCGGTGGTGCGGGCACAACTGGAAAAGGTTGAAAATAACCAGCGCGAAATTATTCTGGCAACTGATGAAAACTGGAAGGGAAGAAAGAGCAGCTACACGCGGCATGGCAACTGGCGGCCCAACCAGTTTGGCGGTGAAATAGTAGATGGCGTGCTGGCGAAAAATGATTTGGAAACCGATAATCCCGAAAATCCCTGGCAGCCGGTTTCGCTGGTGGATATTCCATTCCACGGGGCGATCCCGCAAATGACCGAACAAAATGCCGTTACAGAAACCATTAGTCCGGTCTCCATCGAAGAAATTGCACCGGACACATTCCTGGTGGACATGGGAAAAAATCTCACCGGATGGGTGGAATTTCATTTTCCAAATCTGCGAAAAACGCAGGAAATTAAACTGGATTATTGCGACCATTTAATCAACGGCGAACGGTTTAACGACCGGAACCAATGGGACAAGTACATCGCTTCGGGAGATTCGCCCGAAACGTTCATCAATAAATTCAATTACCACGGATTCAGATACATTCAAATTACCGGGTTGAATGAAAAACCAACAGATGAATCCATCAAAGCTTACCTGATTCATACGGATTTTGAGCCGGCTGCAACGTTTGAGTGTTCCGATCCCGATTTGAACGCCATTCACGACATGCTTTTTTATACGTTGCAATGCCTGAGTTTGGGCGGCGATTTTGTGGATTGTCCGCAAATTGAGCGCCTCGGCTATGGCGGCGATGGAAATGCATCCACCTTAACGGCGCAAATTATGTTTAACCTGGCGCCGGTTTACAACAACTGGCTGCAGGCCTGGGCCGATGTCATCCGCGAAGACGGAGGAATGCCGCACACCGCCCCGAATCCGTATCGTGCAGGCGGAGGTCCCTACTGGTGCGGGTTTATCATTACGGCTTCGTGGCAAACTTATATGAATTATGGCGACACGCTGGTTCTGGAAAAATATTATCCGGTGATGCAGAAATGGCTGGGTTATGTGGAAAAATACACAGTTGACGGCTTGCTGAAACGCTGGCCCGACACCGATTATCGCGGCTGGTACCTTGGCGACTGGGCTACGCCGGAGGGAATTGATCAGACTGATGAAACTTCGGTTGACCTCGTGAACAATTCGTTTATTGCTGTTTGTTTCGACAACATGGAACGCATTGCCGGGGTTCTGGGAAAACCGGAGGATGCAGACTTTTATGCTTCGAAAAAGAAACAGTTGCAGGAAAAAGTTCATGAAACATTTTTCGATGAAACAACCAATTCGTATGCCACCGGAACGCAGATTGACCTGGCTTTTCCGATGATTGCCGGCGTGGTTCCTGAGGCAAAGTTGCAAGCTGTTGAAAATTCCCTGTATCATGAAATCGAAGTGAACCGGAAGGGGCATCTGGCCACGGGACTGGTGGGATTGCCGGTTCTGACCGAATGGGTGGTGGAAAACAACAAGGCTGATTTGATGTACTCTATGCTGAAAAAGCGCGGTTACCCCGGCTACCTCTACATGCTCGACAATGGCGCCACCACCACCTGGGAACACTGGAATGGCGCCCGCAGCCATATTCACAACTGCTACAACGGCATTGGTTCGTGGTTTTATCAGGCAATTGGCGGAATCTGTCAGGTAGAAAATGTGCCGGCTTACCAGAAGGTTCGTATTCAGCCGCAAATTCCCGATGGTATAACCTGGGCCAACACGTCGCAGAAAACACCTTTCGGGAAACTGGTGGTGAACTGGAACCTGGATGGCGAAATGCTGAACCTGGACATTGAAATTCCGGTGGGCGTTGAGGCCGAAGTAGTTATTCCGGCTTCAACAAACTATTACAATGTAGATGGAAAAGAATTTGAATGGGTTGATATGGAAGAAAAAAGAGTGGGTTTGAAGAGCGGAAAATATAAAGTGAGTTACAAATTATAGGCTATGATAAAAAATCTTTCGGTACTGTTTTTAATTTTTGCACTGGCATGTAAATCTCCCGATGTTTCCGAACCGGAATTGATGAAAGAAGCCGTGCCCGTTTGGGCCGAAGGTCGTGAAACGGAAATGAACCTGACGCTGGGTTTTCAGGGGATTTTTCAGGCTGAAAAAAACAGCGAATTTACACTGCGGGTTACCGCCTCCACGCTTTACCGTGTTTTTCTGAACGGTGAGTTTCTGGGGTACGGACCGGCGCGGACAGCCCACGGTTTTTTCCGGGTAGATGAATACGACATCGGAGATGTGGTGAAATCCGGCGAAAACATACTGGCCATTGAAGTAGCCGGATACAATGTGAACACCTACTACACCCTCGACCAGCCGTCGTTTTTGCAGGTGGAGCTGGAATCGGACGGGAAAATGGTTCTGGCCACCGGAAATAACCCGGGATTCAAGGCTTTTGAATTAACAGAGCGCTTGCAGAAAGTGGAACGGTACAGTTTTCAGCGCCCGTTCACCGAATACTACCGCATTGGCGAAGGTTTTGATGACTGGAAAACGTCGGCAGATTTTTCGCCTAATCCCCTGAAACTTGCGGAACAGCCCGGAGGAAAACTGATTCCGAGAAACCTGTTAATGCCTGAGTTTGAAACCATGCAGCCTGTGGAGATTTATGCCAAAGGAACTGTCGGTTATCAAAAACCGGAACGGTATTATAAAGACCGGTCGCTGGTTCGCATCAGCGAACAATTTAAAGGATACCCGGAACCGGAAATCGAAGTTTTGCCTTCGCAATTGATGCAGGAAATAACTTCTCAAACCATGACAGAGGTATCAGAAAAATATACGGAAAACCCGGTTGTTTTGGCTGAAAATGAATTTGCCACTTTCGATTTTGGTACCAACCTGTCGGGTTTTATCGGAAGTCGAATTAGTTGTTCCGAACCTTCCACCATCATTTTTCATTTCGATGAAATACTGACGGAAGGCGATGTAAACTCCAAAAAGCGGATGGCCGATGTGAACAACCAGGTGATTACTGAGCTGGAACCGGGAACTTATAATCTGGAATCTTTTGAGTCCTACACGTTCAAATACCTGAAAGCCATTGTTACAGAAGGGAACTGCACCATTGAGGATTTGTACATCCGGGAATATGCTTATCCTGACGATGCGCGGGCAACATTTGCCAGCAGCAATCCGAAACTGAACGCCATTTACGATGCTGCCCGGCAAACCTACCGGCAAAATGCGGTGGATATTTTCATGGACTGTCCCTCGCGCGAGCGGGCCGGCTGGCTGTGCGACAGCTATTTTATGGCCATCATGGAAAAAGGGTTTACCGGCAAATCGGATGTAGCCCATAATTTTTACGAAAACTATGCGCTTGCCGGCAGTTTTGAGTTTCTGCCCGACGGCATGTTGCCCATGTGTTATCCTGCCGACCACAACGACGGGGTGTTTATTCCCAACTGGGCTTTGTGGTTTATCGTTCAGATTGAAGATTATGCCGGCAGGGGAGGAGACCCGGAGCTGATTGCAAAGCTGGAACCCCGAATTGCTGCTTTACTGAATTATTTCGAATCGTTTGAAAACGAAACAGGCCTGCTGGAAAAGCTGAATAGCTGGATTTTTGTGGAATGGTCGCGCGCCAACGATTTTGTGCAGGATGTGAATTACCCCACCAACATGCTTTATAGCGCTGCTCTGGAAAAAGCCGGAAAACTGTATCAGAACTCCAAGTGGTTAAATAAAGCCGGAAAGGTGAAACAAGCCATTTTGGAGCAATCGTTTAACGGGGAGTTTTTTGTGGATAACGCCGTGCGCAGTGAAAACGGAGAGCTTGTTGTTACAGAAAATACTACGGAAGTTTGTCAGTACTACGCCTTCTTTTTCAAGATAGCTACACCCGAATCCCACCCGGATTTGTGGAAAAAACTGATCACCGAATTTGGTCCCAACCGCGATGATACAAAAACATTTCCCGATGTTTTTCGCGCCAACGCATTTATTGGCAATTACCTGCGCATGGATATTTTGTCGGAATACGGTTTGCAAAGCCAGTTGCTGAATGAAATTCAGGAATATTTCTACTCCATGGCGGAAATCACCGGAACTTTGTGGGAAAATATGAGCGCACATGCCAGTTGCAACCACGGGTTTGCCTCCTACCTGGGACATGTTTTGTACCGCGATGTTTTGGGAATCAGCAATATTGATTACCTCGAAAAAGAAGTAACCATCCGGTTTGCCGACATCGGTCTGGACGAATGTTCCGGATCCGTTCCGGTTGATGACGGGGTGATTGAACTGCAATGGAAACATTCAGGCAATCAGATTCAATATTCCCTCAACGTACCGGAGGATTTTACGGTGAATGTTGAGAACCGGACACCTTTTGAACTGGTAGTTTTAAATAAT
>NZ_JAWLCI010000097.1:0-11372 GCF_041687215.1 Mariniphaga sp. | reverse complement strand
CTACTCAAAGAGGTGTGGTTGATATTGAATTTTTCCTGTTTAGAGTTGCTAAAATATATGCTTGAAGTTAAATACTCCACAAAAAGTTAAACTGAGCCGGTCTTCCTGTTGCAGTAAATCCTTTATGCGCAGAATTATGACGACTTAACCTTCCGGAAAGGTCACCTGTTGAACCGATATAGAATTTATCAAGCTTCTGAGAGTATAAAATATAGCAGTAATACATGTTTTAAAAAATAAAGGCCATCAATTTTTAACTGATGACCTTTTGTGGGAACTACTGGATTCGAACCAGTGACCCCCTGGGTGTAAACCAGGTGCTCTGAACCAGCTGAGCTAAGCTCCCTTTGTTTTTCTTAAGAACTTGCCTTACTTTCCGAAAAGGCGCTGCAAATATAAAACCTATTTTCAGTTCTGCAAAAATATTTTATAATATTTCTGCTACCACAAAAGTGCTTCCTCCAACAAAAACCATATCGTTTTTTCCGGCTCTGCTGCGGGCAACATCAAAAGCTTTTGAAACTGAGGAGTATATTGATCCGGTTAATCCAAATTCAGCGGCAACTTTTGCCAGTTCCTTCTCTTCCATGGCACGCGGAATGTCAGCTTTTGTAAAATAATATTCGGCATCAGAAGGCAATATTCCCAGCAATTTTTCAGGGTCTTTATCCCTGACCAACCCCAAAACAATGTGTAGTTTTTCAAAGGGAGTTTGATTTATTTGTAATACAACTTCTTTCATCCCTTCGGCATTATGTGCAGTATCGCACACCAACAGCGGATTGTAACCCAACACCTGCCAGCGGCCCATCAATCCCGTCATTTTTTTGGCACTGGCCAGGCCGCGCAACAAATCTTCTTCAGAAATTTCCCAACCCATATCGCGCAACAATTCAACGGTTTTAAGCACCGCAGGTAAATTTAATTGCTGGTACATCCCCTTTAAATCCAGTTTAACCTGTGGGTACAATTTTTCACCGTTTTTATTTACCGAAAGCACCTGATTTCCATCCAAATCAGTTAATCCATAAACAACTGAATATTCCTGATCAGCAAAAAACACAGGAGCAAGCTTTAATGCTGCAACTTCTTCAAATACATTTTTGGTTTCAATTTGAGTAGAGCCAATAACAACCGGAATCCCTGCTTTTATAATTCCTGCTTTTTCTATGGCAATTTTCTCCAGCGAATCTCCCAGCAAAGCGGTGTGATCCAGCCCGATATTAGTAATTATACTTACCTCTGGAGTAATAATGTTGGTGGAATCGAGCCGGCCTCCCAAACCTACTTCAACAACAGCTACTTCAACTTCCTTTTGTGCAAAATAGTCGAAAGCCATAGCAACTGTAAGTTCAAAAAATGAAGGTTCAATATTCCACAAATCGTTGTTAATACGATAATTTTCCACCCAATTAACAACTTCATCGGTAGAAATCATTTCGCCGTTTATTCTGATTCTTTCCCTGAAATCTTTTAAGTGCGGAGAAGTATAAAGTCCGGTTTTAAATCCGGCAGCCTGAAAAACGGCAGCCAGCATATGCGAAACCGAGCCTTTTCCGTTGGTACCCGCCACATGTATGGTTTTGAAATTGCGGTGCGGATTGCCGTAGAAATCATCCAGCAAAACCGTATTGTCCAGGTTATCTTTATATGCAGCCGGGCCAATCCGCTGATACATTGGCAACCTGGAAAACAAAAATTCAAGCGTATCTGAATAATCCAATTTTAAAAAATATAATATTTATTAACCACTGCAAGTTTATTAAAAAATGAAATACCCCTGAATATATCTCATTAATTTATCTACTTTTCGGAAATTCAAAAATACAACCATGTTAAGCAAAACCAGCAAAAGTAAAATCTTCATTTTGGACACGAATGTAATTTTACACGACCACACCTGTATTTACCAGTTTCAGGATAATGATATTATCCTTCCAATAACCGTGCTGGAGGAACTGGATAAATTTAAAAGAGGTAACGATTTAATTAATTACCAGGCCCGCGAATTTGTGCGTGTACTCGACGAAATTGTTGGCGATGAACTCTTCAACGGGGGAAAATCGCTTGGTAAAGGAAAAGGGAAACTGCGCATTGAAACCGGCAAACCATTTTCAGGAGCTCTGAAAGAATCGTTTAGAGAAGACATTCCTGACCACCGGATTCTTGCCATTGCAGAATACACCACCAAAACGTATTCAACCAGGAAAACCATTCTGGTTAGTAAGGATATTAATTTGCGCATGAAGGCCAAATCGTTGGGAATTCCGGCTGAAGATTACAAAACCGACCAGGTGACCGACGAAAACGTTCTGGATAAAACCCTGAAAACATTTGAAAACTTCGACGACAACCTGATTGCCATGCTTTATGAACAGGGATCGTTGCAGGAAGATAAGCTGAAACTGGATTTTCAACCCGAGGCAAATGAATGTTTTATTCTGAAAGGAAACAGTTCGAGTGTTTTGGCACGGTTTGAACCCAAAAACAACCGTGTTTTACGGGTAGAAAAAAAGCCGGCATATGGAATTAAACCACGTAATGCAGAGCAAACTTTCAGTCTGAATGTATTAATGGATCCTGACATTCAACTGGTTGCCCTTACCGGAAAAGCAGGAACAGGAAAAACATTGCTTGCTCTGGCGGCGGCCATCGAATTGCATAAATCTTTCGACCAGATTCTTCTTGCCCGGCCAATTGTGGCGCTTAGCAACCGTGACCTGGGTTACCTTCCGGGCGATGCGTCTGAAAAAATAAGCCCATACATGCAGCCTTTATTTGATAATCTTTCGGTAATAAAACACGCTTTTAATCCCAGAAGCCAGGAATACCTTAAAATTGAGGAACTACAAAAAGAAGAAAAACTGGTGATTACTCCGCTGGCTTATATTCGCGGACGAAGCTTATCCAATTCGTTTTTTATTATTGACGAAGCACAAAATTTAACGCCACACGAAATAAAAACCATTATTACACGTGCCGGAGAGGGTACCAAAATGGTATTCACCGGCGATTTGCAGCAGATTGATTCACCCTACCTAGATATGAAATCAAATGGTCTGGCCTTTTTGACAGACCGGATGCGGAACCAGGACCTTTTTGCTCACATTAACCTGGTAAAAGGCGAACGCAGTTATCTTGCCGAACTGGCAAGCAACCTGTTGTGACCCATTTCTTCTTCAGCAGCTTTTTTCTATTTTTGCAGTTTATTTAGAATCATTTTAAATGGATTACAAAGGGAAAAAGGCTGCTTTTTATACACTGGGATGTAAACTCAATTTTTCTGAAACATCCACCATAGCCGGGGCTTTTAAGGAAGTAGGTTTCGAACGTGTTGGTTTTGAAGAAAAAGCCGATGTGTATGTTATCAACACCTGCTCGGTAACCAATCAGGGCGATAAAGCCAGCAGAAACATTATAAGGCAGGCTGTTAAAAAAAATCCAAACGCCATGGTAATAGTGGTCGGTTGTTATTCGCAGCTCAAACCCGACGAAGTGGGGCACATTGAAGGCGTGGATATGGTTTTGGGAACACAGGAAAAATTTCACATTCCTGCATATTTGGGCAACCTCGAAAAACGAAAAACTACCGAGATAAAAACAACTCGCCTGGCCGACATAAAAAGCTACCACAAAGCCTTTTCGTGGGGCGACCGTACCCGCAGTTTTCTGAAAATTCAAGATGGTTGCGACTATTACTGTTCGTTTTGTACTATTCCGTACGCGCGCGGTAAAAGCCGTAACGATACCATAGAAAATACAGTGAAAGAAGCCCGAAAAGCGGTTGAAAAAGGATACAAAGAAGTTGTGCTCACCGGTGTAAACATTGGCGATTACGGGAAAAGTACCGATGAGAATTTTCTTGATTTGCTGAAAGCACTGGAAAACGTGGAAGGTTTGCATCGACTCAGACTGGGTTCCATTGAACCGAACCTTTTGAAAGACGAAATCATTGAACTGGTGGCTGGCTCAAAAGTAATTATGCCACATTTTCACATTCCACTACAGGCAGGATCCGACGAGGTGTTGTCGCTGATGAAACGAAAATATTCCACCGGATTATTTGCCAAACGCATTCATAAAATCAGGGAACTGGTGCCCCATGCTTTTATTGGTGTAGATGTGATTGCAGGAACAAACGGCGAAACTGAAAAACTTTTTCAGGATTCGTACGATTTTATTAACGGACTGGAAATTTCACAGTTGCATGCCTTTACCTACTCAGAACGAAGCGGCACGCAGGCGCTGAAAATACCGTGGAAAGTGGACGTGGAAGATCGAAAACGCCGCACCCAAATGTATATCAACCTTTCAGAAAAAAAACTGAGGGCGTTTTACGAAAAACATCTGGGAACAAAACAAACCGTCTTGTTCGAATTACAAAAAAACGGGGAAAACATGAACGGTTTTACCGAAAATTACATCAAAGTGGAAACACCATTTCAAAAAGAATTAATTAACGAATTGCAGGAAGTGGAGTTACAGTCGATACTTGCAAACGGGCATGTGGCGATAAAACTGGATTAATATAAGTTCGAAATAATTTACTTTGATATATTTGTATAAAAATATATTCAGAATAATAACATCTTTAGAATTAATGGATTATGAAAACGAATATTTCTAAAGCACAAATCGAAGTTTGGGAATGGAAAGAAAAAGCTTTTCGCAAATTAGAGAAAGTACCTGTGGATGAAAGAATTGAGTACATTTTAAAAAAAACTCAAAACACCATTGAAAAAATAAAAAAAAGGAAGCAAGCTTTGGTTTAATTTTTTAACCATGATAAAAATTAACAACTACCAGTCCATTTGCCAGCAAGTTCAGAAAATTGCACGGGAAACCGGTAGCTTCATCCGAAATGAACGTGAAAAAGTTTCGGAAAAAGATGTGGAACTGAAAAGTGTGGCCAGCCTGGTAACTTATGTGGATAAAACTGCCGAAGCGCGGATTGTGGAAGCCCTGAAAAAACTTATTCCCAACAGCGGATTTATTACTGAAGAGGGCACTGCATCGCATTCCGGAGAAAAATATAAATGGATAATTGATCCGCTGGACGGCACAACCAATTACATTCACGGCATTGCACCGCATTCTGTCAGCATTGCACTGATGGAAAATGAAGAACTGGTGGTTGGCGTGGTTTACGAAATCGGCCAGGATGAAATGTTTTATGCATGGAAAGACAGTCCGGCTTATTTAAACGGAAAAGAAATCAGAGTGTCTTCTGCAAAAAACCTGGCCGATACACTTATTGGAACCGGTTTTCCGTACTATGCCTTTGAACGGGTGGATGATTACAACAACGCCATGAAAGAACTGATGCAACACACCCGTGGATTGAGGCGTTTTGGTTCAGCAGCAGTTGATTTGGCCTACGTTGCCTGCGGACGTTTCGACGGCTTTTTTGAACACGCCCTGCATGCCTGGGATGTGGCAGCCGGTGTATTGATTTTAAGACAAGCCGGTGGAAAAGTATGCGATTTTAACGGAGGTGAAAGCTGGCTTTACGGTGGCGAAATGGTGGCGGCCAGTCAGTCAATTTTCGATTCCTTTTATTTCATTATTCACAAACATCTGGGGCATTCCTGATTTATTTTCTTTCGATTCGGTTCATTTTTAAATGAATTTTTCAGCTATTCTGCGTTAATTTGTAAATTGCATCAAAACAATAATTCCAATGGCCGAAAAAGAAATTGCCTTGCTGAAAGAGCAGATTGCCCGCCTCGACGAAAAAAAATTCGATTTGGAGGCATGGAAAAACCGGACTGAAATATTTCTGGAACGTATTTTTGGAAAAGAAAGTCCAAAATTGAAAATGATTCAAAATCTGCACTACGATTACTCGAGCTGGAGTTTGCGCGACACGTATGCAGGCGGTTCGGCCAAAGACAAAGATCCGGTCAGAATTCAGGCTAAAGAAATTTTGGAAGCCTTAATTACCGAGTTGGAAAGCCTTGGACTTCCGCAGGAAAAAAAGGAACAACAAAAAATAAGGGAATTACTGGAAGATGAACTCACCGGAAAACAAGTGAAAGAAATCGATATCCTTTTAAATTCTGACGAACAGGAAAAAATAGAAAAGTTATCAGAAATCCTGCAGAACCTTCCCAAAGAAAATCTGGCAATTTTAATCTCCAAACTTCTTACCTCACAATAGTATGGCTGAAAACCATAAAATTGCCATTGTAATTCTCAGTTGGAACGGAGAGAAACTGTTTCCGAAATTTTTACCATCAGTCATCCGAAATTCAACTGAACCGGGAACAGAAATTTATGTTGCCGACAATGGTTCAACGGACCATTCAACCGCATTTCTTAAAGAAAAATTTCCCTCGGTAAAAATTATCGAACTGGAAAAAAATTACGGGTTCGCCGAAGGATATAATCAGGCTTTGAAGCAAGTGAATGCAGATTATTTGGTGCTGCTAAATTCTGATGTTGAGGTTACCCCAAACTGGCTTGAACCATGCATTTCGATGTTGAAAGCAGATAAGAATCTGGCGGCTGTTCAGCCCAAAATACTGAGCTACGAAAAACCGCATCAGTTTGAATATGCCGGAGCAGCAGGTGGTTTTATCGATCTGTTTGGTTACCCGTTTTGCCGGGGCCGGATTTTGAACCGCATGGAACCAGATTTGGGTCAATACAACTCTCCCACTCCAATCTTCTGGGCAAGTGGCGCATGCCTGTTTATAAAAGCCGAATCATTTAAAAAAGCGAATGGTTTCGATGGCGATTTCTGGGCGCACATGGAGGAGATTGACCTTTGCTGGCGCTTAAAAAACCAGGGGTACAAAATTGCCTACCAGCCCGTAAGTGTTGTATTTCATCTGGGAGGCGGAACTTTGTCATACAACAGTCCGAAAAAGGTATATCTGAATTTCAGAAACAACTTGTTTATGTTGTTTAAAAACCTGCCCCGAAACCAGTTTACGCGAATCTTTTTTGCACGCATGATTTTAGATGGTGTGGCAGCCCTGAAATTTTTGCTGGGTTTTCATTTTTACAGTTTTTGGGCCGTTCTGAAAGCACATGCATCGTTTTACCGGAACCTGGGAAAACTCATCAAAAAAAGAAAAAAGCTGCTGAAATTAACCACAGTAAAAAAGCAAACCGAAATTTACCGGGGCAGCATCATGTGGAAATTTTTCATTCAGAAAAAACGTAAATTTTCAGACCTGAATTTTAATCCTGAAAAATGAAACAAAAACTTATCTTTGAAGAAAAAATTTACACCTATCAAATTGATTTTGTGGGCCATGTAAACAATATTATTTACATTCAGTGGCTTGAAAACGGTCGTGTAAGGCTTCTGGAAGCTATTGGATTACCGGCGTTTGATCTTGCGGTTTCTGACGGGATTGTACCGGTATTAACCGAAACTTCAATAAAATATAAAAAACCTCTTTTTCTGAACAACACGGTAACTGTGGAAATCTGGATTTCGAAACTGAACAATGCCTCGGCCATCATGAATTTTCGGTTTCTGAATGAAAAAACAGAGGTTTGCGCCGTTGCCCAACAAAAAGGATTGTTTATCAACCGCAAAACCATGCGTCCGGCAAGGCTTACTGAAGAATACCGGCGTGCTTTTGAGAAATTTATGATTTTAGAATAAATGTAATTTCGCTGTTTGTTCAAACAAAATTTAAGGTTGCAATTCGTATATTTACCCAATTCGTTAAAATGAGAACAGATAATCCAATATTAAATCCCCTGCTTGCCGGAGACCATAGAACGAGTTCAGAAATTGTTTCTGAAATGATGAACAAATCGGTTCCGTTAAAAGAAATTTATGAGGAAATTCTGAAACCTGCTCTTTATAAAATAGGCGAACTTTGGGAAGAAAATAAAATAAGTGTGGCAACCGAGCATTTGGCTTCGGCCATTGTAGAATCGCTCCTCAACGAAATTTACTTAAAACAAAATTCATCTAAAAAATCAGAAAAAACGGCAATTGTAACCTGCCTCGAAAATGAACATCACCAGATTGGCGCCCGCATGGTTTCCGATGTTTTTGAATTGAATGGATGGAAAGTATATTTTTTAGGCGCGAACACACCGAAAAATGATCTTATGAATTATATTCAAATGGTAAAACCTCAGATTGTTGCCATTTCGCTCAGCATCTATTTTCACCTGCCTACGTTGGAATCAACCCTTGACAGAATCAGGTCTGAATTTCCACAACTTACGATTCTTATTGGAGGACAAGCGTTTATGAGGGGCGGACAAGAAATTTTATCGAACTATAATAATGTGACTTATCTTCCAGACTTAAATGCAATTGAAAACTTTATAAATCAAAATGAAAATGAACTATAAATTTCTGATTGATAGTGCAGCAAAAATTCCTGTGGCAGAAAAAAATGCCGTTGAGGAGTACCGTGAAAAATCTGATTTTTTGGTTGCTGTTATAAACAAGCAAATGAGCATTCGCCCCGATTTGAAAGAGTTAATTGGTGAAAATAACCTGGAAATGATGAAGGACAATCATGCCAACCATGTCCGGTTTATCCATTCTATTCTGAAAAATCCAAATGCTGAAGTGTTGGTCGATACAGTGCTTTGGGTTTTCAAGGCTTATCAAAATCATGGGTTTTCGGGCAGTTACTGGGCGGCGCAGTTAAATACATGGTTTCAAATTTTAAAAGATGAACTCACCCCGGAATCATTCCGGCAGGTTATTCCGCTGTATGAATGGATGCAGGTTAATATTCCGTTGTTTGAAAAACTATCGAAGGAAAAAACAGACCCGGGACTTTCCGGACATTGAACTATGGATGCAAGCCTGAAAAATAAAATTATTGAATACTGGGAGCCTGAAATTATTCACGCCGTTGTAGATACTGACTATTTAAACATAGCTGTTTTTGCAACCGATGGAAAATTGCTGTTCGCCAATAAACCGATGGGCAGATTGCTTGGCGACAATCCAATAAAAAGGCTTTTAAATCCTGATCTCCACAAAATTTGTCAGCTTCCACCAAAAGAAAAAGAACCTGTTTTTGAAGGATTTCTTACCATTGGTGACTACTCTGAATTAAATATTTCATTGCCTGCCCTAATTTACAGGAAAGAGAACCAAATTCTGATTTTGGCCAGGGAGGATTTTGAAAAACTTCAGGAACAAAACAAAACATTGCATGTGCTAAACCGGGAAATCAATAACTTGCAACGCCAATTAATCACCGAGAAAAAGAATCTGGAAAACATATTGCACCAGTTGGATGAAACAAACCAGGAATTAACAAGAACAAACCGGCAAAAAGATAAGTTCTTTTCAGTTATTGCACACGATTTAAGAAGCCCTTTCAGCAGTATTCTTGGATTTGCAGAAATTTTAAAAGAGAATATTCATGATCTTACAAACGATGATATTAAAAAATACACAAATCACATATACAATTCATCTTTAAGCACATATACCCTTTTAATAAATTTACTTGAATGGGCTTCCCTTCAGCGTGAAGTCACCCGGTTCAAACCCGAACTGATTTTAATCAACAATGTTTTTAAGGAAATGCTGAACATTTTAAAAGAGCAGGCTGTTCAGAAAAATATTGCCATTGAAAGCCGTATTCCAAAAAGTCTGAAATGGAATGCCGACAAAAATATGCTCACCAGTATTTTGCGAAACCTGGTTTCCAATGCCATAAAATTCACTCCCCGCGAGGGTAAAATCAAAATTTCAGTGCGAAAAATCAATAACGCTCTTGAAATAGCAGTTTCCGACAACGGTGTGGGAATGCAGAAGGAAGTTGCTGAAAAACTGTTTTTAAACGAGTTCAATGAATCGTTAAGAGGAACTGAAAACGAAAAGGGAAGCGGGCTGGGTCTGGCCCTTTGCAAAGAATTTGTTGAATTGCATGGTGGAAAAATCTGGGCTGAAAGCCAGGTAAATAAAGGAACAACAATCTCATTTACCATTCCTGACAAAACTGAAGTTTCTGAATAGTCCCTGGCTTTTTCATTTATTATATCGCCCCAATATTTATACAACGGGCATTCCGGTAACTGAACGTGAAGGGCAAGTTGTGTGCCCCGGCGCAGCAAACAGGGCTGTTCATCAATCGTGTAACCATGCGTCCATCGCGCCTTTCACCGAAAAACAGGGAAGCATTCGCGCGGTTTCTTATCGAATGGCCATTTTTACAGCATGCCAAGGCGAAGGGAGGGCAAAAAAGACAGCACCCGTAACCACTGCCTTTTTTCGTATTCAGGGATTATTCTGCCGGTTCCGGTTTTTTACGGCGTCTTTTCACCATTTCGTTGTTTTCATCAATAATTTCGGCCACGGTACGGCCAAACGCGCCATAGGCGGCGTCATCCACCAGCATCATGGCATTGAGGTACACTACAAGCTGGTTGTTAATAACGTCGGTCACTTCCTTTTTCAGGGTTGAGGCATTCGCTTCGGTGCCTTCCTGAGCTTTTTCTGCTTCGTAGGCGATGCGTGCCTGTTCGAAGGCATCCTGTGCAGTACGAAGCGCGGCAATCAGTTCGGCACATCCCGAAAGTGCAGCCACAGATTCCTGCATATTGGGTTTTGCCAAATCGGTAAGCAACGAATTAATCAGCGCCGATTCGGTTGAGTAACTTTCCTCGGTTACCGACAACCCGTATCGGTCGAGCACATCATCCACCTTCACTGCTGCGGCTTTCACCACCGGGTCGGGGTGATGGGTAAATCCCTGCACCAGATAAACAAGCGACCGGAGGCCGTTGTCGCGCACTTCGTCTTTTTCTTCGAGGTCCGATTCCGCCTTTGCGCGTTTAATGGCCTCCAGCAGGCGCGCCCTTTTCTCCATAAGGTCGGTAATCATCTCATTCAGCCGGGTATCGCTTTCAGGGCCCGATTTCTCATACGCCCCGCCGATACGTGCCGCCACGGCATCAGTTTCTGTAATGCGGCTGTTTGTCATTAATTTTTGCATTGTTTTATTTTTAATGTTAATAAAGGTTACCATTAAGCATCCTGCTACGGGTTACATGTTGTAAGTTTCAGGAGACTTGGCATTTAACAGGCATAAACATAATAAAAAAATTGGTTTTGTCAAATACGGCCAACTTTTTTTTTACTTCAATAAATCATTCGCTACCTCGCATTCGTCCCCGGGTGAACCCTTCATTAAATGATGAATAAACCCTTTCCTTCCGGGGCAAGCCTTCATTAAAAGACTATTGCTCCCTTTTCTTCCAGGGCAAGCTTTCATTAAATAATTAAGCTTTCCTTTTCGCCCGGGGAAAGCCCTCATTAAATGATTAAAGCCTTCTTTTCATCCGAGGAAGCCTTCATTAAATAATAACGGCCTCTTTTTTATTTGAAAAATATAAATTTATGCTTACTTTTCAACCGCTAAAAACCA
>NZ_JAWLCI010000096.1:0-11505 GCF_041687215.1 Mariniphaga sp. | reverse complement strand
GGTCTGAAAGACTACAAAGTAGTGTGGGACTTGCAGGAGCAAATTCTTGCAGAAATAATTGCAGAAAAAAGGGAAACCAAAAATCCGTCTTCCAAAAATCAGTTTATTCTGGTGGAGCACCCGCATGTTTACACGCTGGGCAAAAGCGGCGACGAAAAAAATCTGCTGGCACACGGCGACTTGCTGAAAAAAATTGAGGCCACCTTTTATAAAATCAACCGTGGCGGCGACATTACCTACCACGGGCCGGGGCAGCTTGTGGGTTATCCTATCATCGATCTGGAATATTACAAAATCGGCGTGCGCGAATACATTGAAAAAATGGAGGATGCCATTATTGCCACCATTGCTGAATACGGTTTGAAAGGTGGTCGAAAGGAAGGTGCAACCGGAGTCTGGCTCGATTTTGATCATCCTTCCCGTTCCCGGAAAATCTGTGCCATCGGCGTTCGTGTGAGTCGTTATGTAACCATGCACGGCTTTGCATTGAATGTAAATACCGACATGCGCTATTTCAGTTACATCAATCCTTGCGGACTGACATTTGGCGTAACTTCTATTCAACAGGAGTTGGGAAAAGAAATTCCCATGACAGAGGTGAAGGAGATTTTGAAAGAGAAATTTAACGCATTATATTGAATCTAATGCCGCTCGTCAAACTCTTTAATTTTCTTTATAATTGCAGGCTCTGCAGCATCATACATGTCGCGGATGAACGGGTCGTTAAACGGCATGGTACGCTCTTCAAACGGCATGTCGGTTACCCGGTCGAAAAGGCGCTCTGTGGCGGCCTGAATGTCTTTCCCGTAAATGTGGTACGAATCGGCCTGCCAGTTTAGCCGTCCGAGTTTTACGGTTTTTCCTGTTTTTTCAGCAACGCCTGCGGCGATCACTTCTTTGTTAAACTGAATAAATCCGAACATATTCATAAAACTGGCGCCCCAGGCATCGTTGCTCCGAAACCGGATGTTGCAGTTCAGCCAGTAAACGCCTTCCTCGTCTTCCAGAATGCGGTACCATAACGACTGCAAACAGGGCGGATCGTAACAGGTGTTGTCCAGGTTGGGCATCCAGGTAATCATTTGTGCCTGCCGGGTAAAAGGCTGGGCCGATAGTTTTTCAATGACACGTTGAATCTGATCAACCTTAAACGGGCCAACTTCAACCGATTCTTCATTCTGAAGCACTTTCCAGACTCCGTAATTTTTTATTCTTCCGTGATAAGTATATTCCCAGCGGGTGTCGTGTTCGTCGTTCATGTTTTTTACCCAGTGATCTTTGAACCCCTTCAACTCCATAACATATTCCTTCAAATCTTCAATTCCTCCCGGAAAGGCCATGTGAATCATTGGATCGGTTTCCGGCTCTTCTATTGTCAGGTTCAACGTACAGTCGATGCTCAGCGGATCGCCTGGTTTATCGTACTGGGTTTTGAAACGCGTGCCCTTTTCATAAAGCGAAATCAGGGCAATTTCGTACGCTTCGGCCAGCGATTTTCCGGAAACAGCAATTACAGGAATATTCTTCATATTGAAGTTTTTTGATTTTCAGAATGGGATAAAGATAAAATTTTACCCTTTCAAATTTCGTTAGCCAATATTCTATTTTTCAACAAACCTTCAACCTTTTGCTTCCTGTTTAAATTTTTGCCTTTCCGGTTTTCTAATTTTTTAAGAAGTAAATTTTATCTTTGAAATTTATTACTGAAAAACCCTTTCCAAAATAGTTTTTCAGAGAATAAAGGATAGATTTCATTTTCCGAAATATTTAAACAGAAATACAATGAATAGTAAAAATCCAACTTCAAGAAGAAGATTTTTAAAGAGTGCGCTGGTTGCCGGAGCAGGTTTCACCATTGTGCCGCGCCATGTTTTGGGAGGCAACGGGTTTATTGCGCCGTCTGACCAGTTGACCAAAGGGATTATCGGTGTTGGCGGCATGGGCCGCGGGCACATTCCTTACGAAGGCACCCGTGTGGTGGCCATCTGCGATGTGGACCGGCTTCACATGGATCGCGCTAAAAGCATGATCGATTACGATGTAAAAACATTTAACGATTTCAGGGAGTTGATTCAACTGCCCGAAGTAGATATTGTTCACATTGCAACGCCGCCACACTGGCATGGTATTATGGCAGTTGAAGCAGCCAAAGCCGGTAAAGACATCTGGTGCGAAAAACCCATGACCCGCACCATTGGCGAAGGCAAAAAAGTGATGGAAGCCGTAAATGCCCACGGGCGCATGTTTCGCCTGAACACCTGGTTCCGTTTCAAAGACAATTTCTACGGACTGGGAACCGATGTGAAACCACTGAAAAAAGTAATTGACAGCGGTATTCTTGGCTGGCCGCTGAAATTTATCGTGAGCGGCGTTACCGGTTACGACTGGAAATTTTACTGGAGCGGCGAACACAACCTGAAACCCATGCCGGTACCTGAAAATCTCGATTACGATATGTGGCTCGGACCTGCACCATACAAACCGTACAATCCGGAAAGGGTACACTCCAAATTCCGCGGATACTGGGACTACGACGGCGGCGGCCTGGGCGATATGGGACAGCACTACCTCGACCCCGTGCAGTATATGCTCGGAAAAGACGATACCGCGCCGGTGAAAATTGAAGTGGACGCTCCGCAACAACATTACGATGCAGTGGGCTCCTGGCGGCGGATTACCTATACATACGCCGATGGTTGTCAAATCATTCTTGACGGTGAAAATAAAGACAAAGATGCAGCCTATATCGAAGGACCACACGGGAAAATTTTTCGCGGATTCCGTTCCGATATTCCAAACCTGCAATCGTTCCTAAAAACCTTGCCCGACCCGGAACCACAGATTTCTATATTCTCCGAATCGGTGAAAACCCGGAAGAAGTTTGCTTTGAATGAAATCAATGGATTCTGGTCGGCCACCCTGGTGAATCTGGGAATCATTGCTGTCAGACTGGGTCGTACGTTAAATTTCGACCCAGATAAACTTCAGTTTGTTGACGACGAAGGTGCCAACCGGTTGATTAACCAACCCATGCGTGCTCCGTGGAGCATTTAGGAAGAGGCCCCCAACCCCCCAAGGGGGCTTAAAATAAATTTTATAAAAAGAATTAAAAGATGAATAACAGAATATTTCAATTTACAGCAATATTACTCCTGGCTTTGGTTACATCAACATCATTTGCCCAGGACAGAAGAACGCTTGACACCAAAGTGGCTGATGCCCTTGCCCAAATGCCTGCCGGCGATCTGGTTCACCGCGACCGTGTTCTGAACGAATTGATTGATTTAGGCCCGCAGGGATTCGGGAAAATGACCCAACTGCTTACTCCGGCAGGAGAAGGAGACGACACTGCAGTGCGTTTTGCCCTCAACAGCCTGGCCCGGTATTCCAGCGAATTTGGCAGGGAAGATGCCCGTAAAATGGTGGAAAATGGTTTGCTGGCAGCACTCGAATCACAAACCAGTGCCGAGGTGAAAACCTATTTGCTGAACCAGTTGAACCTGGTGGGTAGCGACCAAACTGTTAACTCCATTAGAAAATATCTCGAAAATGAAGAACTGACCGAACCGGTTGCCCAAACTCTGGTAGCTATTGGTTCTGAAAACGCAGCTGTGGCATTGTTCGAAAACTTTCCGAAAGTCAGCGAAGAAGGAAAAATTACTCTCACAAAGGCTCTGGGAGAACTCCGTTACGAACCGGCCCTGAGGGCAATTTCAGTTGCTGCAGAATCAGAAAACATAAATTTGCGTAAAGTGGCGCTCGGGGCACTGGCCAATCTCGGGAACCCCGAGTCTTATAAACTGTTGCAGAAAGCAGCTCAGGATGTGGATTATAAATATGAACCGACACATGCTGCCGAAGCATTCCTGAATTATGCCAGTCGCCTGGCGGAAAAAGGCGAAACAAAACTCAGCCAGAAAGCGCTGAAAGCAATTATGAAAGCAAACCAGACAGATGATAAACTGCATAATAACACTGCTGCTCTCTCGGTTTATGCCAAACATTTTGGTTACGATGCCATGCCGATGCTGCTGAAAGCAGTTGACAGCAACAACAAAGAGTTTCGGTACGCTGCACTGAACATTGCTGAAAAAGTGGGAGGTGTGGCTGCCACACGCCAATGGGTGAACAAAGCCGGAACCGTTTCAGGAGAAAAAAAGGCTGAAATTATTGATATGCTTAGCCGGCGGGGAGACAAGCTGGCTGCCGGTTTTGTGACTGGAAACCTGAACGATGCAGATCCTGTGGTTCGTGAAGATGCCATTGAGGCACTAACGCGTCTGCAAGGGAAAGAAGCTGTTCCGGTGTTGCTGAATCACCTGGAAAAAGGAACCGATCTGGATGTTTCAAAAAAAGCTTTAATGCAGTTAACCGACCAAAAGCACCTCGGACCTGTTGCTGAACGAATGAAAAGTACTTCGGGAGCTACAAAGGCTGCATTTATTGATTTGGTTGCAGCAAAATCGGGAAATGATTACTTCTATGATATTCTTGCGGTTACAAAATCGCAAAATCAGGCAGAAAGAACCTCTGCTTTTGAAGCGCTGAAAAACATTTCCACGGAAAAAAATCTTGATGCATTGATTCATTTGTTGCTAAATGTTGAAAATGACAACGAAATTCAGCAGGTGCAACAGTCTGTTGTGCCTGCTGCACAGGGAGTTGAAGTTGAAAAAACTGAAAATGGGAAACTGCTTCAGGCACTAAAAACCACCAATAATAAAGAACGTATCATTGCCATTCTTCCTGAAATTGGCGGTGATGTGGCATTGCAAACTGTGACCGGATATTTTAACAATTCAACGGGCAATTTGAAAGAAACCGCTTTTGAAGCCCTTACCAGTTGGAAAGATTATTCTGCTGCTGCTTCACTTTACGAAGTGGTGGAGAACTCAGCCGGCGATTACCGTTCCAAAGCTTTTTCAAGCTTTGTGCGTCAGGTACGTTCTGCCAGTTTAACCGACGACCAGAAGCTGCTGCAGTACCGGAAAATTATGCCGTATGCTTCCAATGTAAACGATAAGCAACAGGTCATCAACGCCATAGGCAACCTGAAGACATTCCTTTCGCTGGTTTACCTGGAACAGTTTCTGGATGAAAATGAGCTACAGCAAACCGCTACCCGTGCAATTATGCGCATTGCGTTACCCGACTCTGACGGGAAAAACAATTTTGTCGGCGAAAAAGTACGCAATATGCTCCAACGCGTAACTTCGGTTCTAACCGGTGAAGAGAGCGATTACGACATCATCAACATCAATAATTATCTGGCTCAAATGCCCAAAGAAGAAGGTTTTGTCTCCATGTTTAACGGAAAAAACCTGGATGGCTGGCAGGGGATGCTGCTGGACGGCAATCCCATAAAAATTGCCCGGTTGAGCGAGGCCGAACGTGCCAGAGCCAGGGAAGAAGCCGATAAAAAAATGCTGGAAAACTGGAGTGTAAAAGATGGCCAGATTATTTTTAACGGACACGGGGCAAATCTTGTTTCGGTTAAAAAGTACAAAGATTTTGAGTTGATTGTGGACTGGAGAATCACCAGGAAAGGCGATAGCGGTATTTACCTCAGGGGAACACCGCAAGTGCAGATTTGGGATACCTCGCGCGTGGAATCTGGAGCTCAGGTAGGCTCGGGTGGATTGTACAACAACAATCCCGACAACGTGCGCAATCCGCTGAAAGTAGCCGACAATCCGGTGGGAGAATGGAACACCTTCCATATTACAATGATTGGTGAAAATGTAACGGTTTACCTCAACGGAGAGTTGGTTGTGGACAATGTGCGCATGGATAATTACTGGGACCGCAGCATTCCGATTTTCGAAGAAGGGACCATTGAATTGCAGGCGCATGGCAACGAGCTGGCTTTCCGCGATATTTACGTGAAAGAAATCAATATCAACGAAATTGGTTTAACCGAAGAGGAAAAAGCTGAAGGATTTGTGTCACTTTTTAACGGCATGAACCTGGACGGCTGGCAGGGAAATAAAACCGATTATTTGGCTGAAAATGGCGAGCTGGTTGTGCAACCTTCCCGCGGAGGACATGGTAACTTGTTTACTGAAAAAGAGTACAGCGATTTTATTTTCCGGTTTGAATTTCAGCTTACACCAGGTGCCAACAACGGACTCGGGATTCGTGCACCGCTTTCAGGCGATGCTGCCTACCAGGGCATGGAGTTGCAGATTCTGGACAATACCGCACCCATTTATGCCAATCTGGACGAGTACCAGTATCACGGTTCCGTTTATGGAGTTATTCCGGCCAAGCGCGGGTACCTGAAGCCGGTGGGAGAATGGAACGAGCAGGAAGTGGTGGTCCAGGGCTCGAAAATAAAGATAACGCTGAACGGAACAGTTATTCTGGACGGTGACATTGCCGAAGCCAGCAAAAACGGGACCCTCGATGGCAGAGACCATCCCGGATTGAAACGTGAAAAAGGATACATCGGTTTCCTGGGCCACGGTTCAGAACTGAAATTCAGGAATATCCGGATAAAAGATTTAGGGAATTAATTCTACTTTGACATATTTTAGTATAACAAAACGGGGTTCCAATTTACTGGAGCCCCGTTTTGTTGATATTCCTGTGTAGTATCAGAATTATTCCTTAATTTTGTTGAGAAAGCATAAAAACAATAATAATGAATATTCAGGCACAAAAGGCAATTATAATTGAGCAGTTCAAGCAGGTTAACGACGAAAACCTCATTGCTGCTATAAAGAGTTTACTTGATTATGCTTTGGAGAAAAAAGAGAAGGTAACTGAAATTCCGGAGGAAGACCAGAAACTGGTAATGGAGCGTTTTGCAAAGGTCAGAGCAAATCCTGATAGGCTTTTGGATTGGGAAGACGCGAAAGGAACACTGAATTTCTTATGAAAAAATTCAAAGTCAGAATTGAACCGGATGCACTAAATGATATTAGAGAAATATCAGCCTGGTACAATGAACAACTGCCAAAATTAGGCACCAGATTTCAAAAAGCAGCAATTAGACAAATTAATCTTTTGGAGCGAAATCCGCAGATTTATGCTATCCGTTACAGGGAAATTCGCTGTGTCTTAGTCAGAAAATTTCCTTATTTGGTGCATTTCTACATCGATGAAAATAACGATGCAGTTGAGGTATTAGCAGTTATCAGCACCTATCAGAATCCTGAAAAATGGATTGAAAAAATAGACAAAAAATAAGGGCCCAACCATGGCAGACCCTTATTTTTTAGCTATTAAAATTATTGCTTTTACAAACTATTCACTGCATTCAAATCTTCGAAAGCCTTTTGCAGACGTGCAATCATGGCCTCTTCTGCTTTGCGAATCCATACGCGAGGGTCGTAAAATTTTTTGTTGGGTTTATCTTCGCCCTCCGGGTTTCCGATTTGTCCCTGCAGGTAATCGTGTTTTTCAGCTTCAAACTTCCGGACGCCATCCCAATATGCCCATTGGGTGTCGGTGTCGATGTTCATTTTGATTACACCGTAATCAATGGCTTCGCGGATTTCTTCATGTGATGAGCCTGAACCTCCGTGGAATACAAAATCAACCGGAAAATTATCATCAAGGTTGTGTTTCTTTTTAATGTATTCCTGTGATTTTTTCAGAATTTTCGGCTGAAGTTTCACATTTCCCGGTTTGTAAACACCATGCACATTACCAAATGAAGCGGCAACGGTAAAATTCGGACTTACTTTACTCAGTTCTTCATAAGCGTAGCAAACTTCCTCGGGCTGAGTATAAAGTTTCGAGCTGTCAACATCGGTATTGTCCACGCCGTCTTCTTCACCACCGGTAATGCCAAGCTCGATTTCGAGGGTCATCCCAATCTTACTCATGCGCTCCAGGTATTTTTTGCAGATTTCGATGTTTTCTTCCAGCGGTTCTTCCGAAAGGTCGAGCATGTGTGAGCTGAACAGCGGTTTCCCGGTTTCTTCAAAGTGATTTTCACCGGCATCAAGTAGGCCGTCAATCCAGGGTAAAAGTTTTTTTGCTGCATGGTCGGTATGAAGAACAACACGAACTCCATAAGCTTCGGCTAAGGTGTGAATATGTTTGGCACCTGCAATTGCACCTAAAACGGCGGCCTGATGTCCTTCCATTTTCAGGCCTTTTCCTGCATTAAAAGCAGCACCACCGTTCGAAAATTGAATCATTACAGGAGCATTGGCCACTTTTGCCGCTTCCATTACCGCATTTATAGACGAAGAACTAACCACGTTAACTGCTGGAAGTGCGAATTTGTTTTTTTGAGCTACTTTGAAAATATATTGTAAGTCGGAGCCTGTTATTACACCCGGCTGTACAACATCAGCTATTCTTTCCATAATTTTTATATTTAATAAATTAATTTAACCTTAAAACCTTGTTTTGTACAAATTTACAATTTTGTAATGCTGACCGCAAAAAGAACGTGTTAATGAAGATTAAATTCTTCATTTTTTAATATTGACTGTTTTTATTCAAATATCCCAAAAATTCTGATATTGAACTTGTTTGATTAATGATTCTTAAAACTAAAAGCCCTGACTTCAAGTCAGAGTTTTTATCTGAACCGACGGTTCTTTGGAGTTTTTTACTGTGCTGTGTACCAGCGAAACATTTTTTCTATTCCTTCTTCAATTTCAATTTTATGATGCCAGCCCAGTGAATGGAGCTTAGAAACATCAGTAAGTTTACGCATGGTACCGTCAGGTTTTTCTTTATTAAAAACCAGTTCTCCTTTAAAACCAATTTTTTCTTTAATTAAAAAAGCGAGGTCTTTTATGCTGATCTCTTTTCCGGTGCCAATATTAATATGGGTATTCCTGATTTCTTTTTGATTTTGACCTGCCACATCTTTAAAATTTACCTTTTCCATAAGGTAAACACAGGCATCTGCCAGTTCTTCACTCCATAAAAACTCACGCAAAGGTTTTCCGCTTCCCCAGATTTCAACTGTAAAGCCCCCCTCAATCCCTCCCAAGGGGCGACGAATGCCGTATTTTGCAAGTATTTGCAATATTTCATGGTTGGTGGCTATGCCGTTAATGCCTTCGACTGGTCGCTTATTTAAATCGGTGCGGATGGCGTCCCAGTTATTGTTTTCGATGCATTTTCCCAGGTATATCTTTCGCATTAATGCCGGCAGTACATGTGATTTTTCCAAATCGAAATTATCGTTCGGACCGTACAAATTGGTAGGCATTACCGACAGAAAGTTAGTTCCATACTGGATGTTGTAACTTTCACACATTTTTATCCCTGCAATTTTTGCTATGGCATAAGGTTCGTTGGTATATTCCAGCGGACTGGTTAACAAAGAATCTTCGGGCATGGGTTGCGGAGCCTCTTTCGGGTATATGCAAGTACTTCCAAGAAACAACAGCTTTTTTACATTGTATTTGTATGCATGATGAATAACATTATTCTGAATCATCAGGTTTTCGTAAATGAATTGTCCGCGATAAGTATTATTTGCCACAATTCCACCTACTTTGGCGGCTGCCAGAAAAACGTACTCAGGTTTTTCGGATGCAAAAAATTTATCGACCGCTGCCGGGTTCATCAAATCCAGTTCATCAATCGTTTTACCAATGAGGTTGGTATATCCCTTTAACTGCAAGTTTTTCCAAATGGCAGAACCCACCAAACCCGTGTGACCGGCAACATATATTTTCGAATTTTTATTCATTTTTGTTTATTCAAAATAGTTCAGAGTACGGTACCCTCCTTCGCGCAGGTAAGCATCTTTTTTCATAAGGTCAATATCAGACTGAATCATTTCCGAAATAAGACCTTTTAAATCATATTTAGGTATCCATCCCAGTTTCTCGCGGGCTTTTGTGGCATCTCCAATAAGCAGTTCAACCTCGGTAGGTCTGAAATATTGCGGATCCACTGCAATGAGGGGTTCTCCGCTCATGTTTGAAGAAGTGTTTTTCTGAATGCGTTTTTTGAAGGCTTCAAAATACTGTTCTCCAACTTTTGAATTAAAAACTTTTTCATCAATGGCGGTTAAATACCCTTTTTCGTCAGCGTTTTCACCAGCAAATGTAATTTCAAGTCCCAATTCTTCGCCTGACAATCTTATAAAATCACGGATTGAAGTTGTTATGCCAGTGGCAATTACATAGTCATCCGGTTTTTCTTGCTGAAGAATGAGATGCATAGCTTTTATGTAATCTTTGGCATGGCCCCAGTCGCGCTGTGCCGAAAGGTTTCCCATAAAAATGGTATCCTGCATCCCCAAAACTATTCGCGCAATTGCCCGGGTAATTTTCCGTGTAACAAAGGTTTCGCCCCTGATTGGTGATTCATGATTAAAAAGAATGCCGTTTGAAGCATGTAAATTATAAGCTTCGCGGTAGTTTACAGTAATCCAGTAGGCATATAGTTTAGCAACTCCATATGGCGAGCGTGGATAAAACGGTGTTTTTTCTGTTTGGGGAACTTCCTGTACCATACCATACAACTCAGAAGTTGATGCCTGGTAAATGCGTGTTTTTTGTGTAAGGCCCAGTAAACGAATGGCTTCCAGAAGTCGAAGGGTTCCAATGCCATCGGCATTGGCCGTATATTCCGGTGTTTCGAAACTTACTTTTACATGGCTCATAGCAGCAAGGTTATAAATTTCATCAGGTTGCACTTCCTGAATTATTCGAGTCAGGTTCATACTGTCGGTCATATCGCCATAGTGCAAAATCAGGTTGCGGTTATCTACGTGAGGATCCTGATAAATGTGATCAATTCGTTCGGTGTTAAACATCGATGCGCGGCGCTTAATGCCATGAACAACATATTCTTTTTTTATCAGGTATTCTGCCAAATAAGCTCCATCCTGCCCTGTAACACCGGTAATTAATGCAATTTTTTTTGTCATTTTAAAATATGATTTGAGCGTATGATACAAATGTTTTATTCCTGTTTTTCCTCTTCTTTTTCCAATATCATTTCATAAATTTTTTTCCACTCTGGAATTCCCAGCAGATTTCTGTCATCAATGTAGATGTCGGCATAAATTTTCCGGCTGTATGTATTGTCAAATTCTTCCCCGTCAAAATTGTTATTTACTGCATGGAACTGAAGCCCTCTTTTTTCGCAAAATTCGACTGCTTCATCAAGTTCTTTGCCTGAACGGTAGGTCCAGAGAATGAGTTTATGGCCCTTCTTTTGAAATTGTTTTAAAGTTTCTATGGCGTAAGGAATTTCATTACCCATTTTGGGAAATTTGTGTTCAACAATGGTTCCGTCGAAATCAACTGCAATAATCATTATCAGGTTTTTTTTGAAGTTTGTACAATTAATGGCCAAATATAACAAACCTGAGCCAGAATAGCAGAATCAGGAAAACAGCCCTACATATAAACTTCTGTCTTTCTGCATATAAAAAAATCAAATGAAACGAGCATGTAAAATATTTACGCCCAATAGGATGATTAAAATACGTGCGAGTTCCATATGATACCTTTGAAAATGAACAATTTTAATCATATGAAACCTACATGACAATTTTTTGACACCCACGAGAAT
>NZ_JAWLCI010000095.1:0-11619 GCF_041687215.1 Mariniphaga sp. | reverse complement strand
TGAAACGCCCAGCCTTCGGTTGTTTTCTGCAACAACACAAGTCCGTTGTAGTGCCCCCCGAGTAACATCCCGGGGCTTTTTTGTAGCCTGATGTATTTCCATGCACCCTCCTGGTCACTTATATTTACAGCCTGGTCATCTTGAATAAGAAATGTGCCTGAGTTGTGGCCACAGATTAATTGTCCGTCGAAAATACCCAGTGACCAAACCTGGCCAGCCGTATTTTCCACCAGCTTAAAGGGTTCTTCACTTTCAATAAAATTATTCAGCAATTTTACAAACAGACCCTGGTTGGTTCCCAAATAAAGTTTATCGTTATAAAACCTGCTGCAATAACCAGTTCCCAAACCTTCATTTTCAGTAAAAAAGCTAAGGGGCGAATTTATTTCAACATAGTCAATTCCATTATCGAGCCCAAGCCACAAATTATTTTTATTGTCGGAAAAAACACTTAAAACCGTATTGTTTTGCAGACCTCTGCTCCGGTTTAAATGCTGCAAAATATTTCCTTCGATATCAGTAACAACAATTCCATCCAAAATGGTCCCAAAAACAAACTGGCTATCCATTATTTTCGAAGCACTGTATAATTTATTTCTTGCAATTAATTCATTAGCTGGTGTATCCCACATGCTGAGTATTCCATTTTCAATCCTGAAAATTCCGTTATTTCTTGTTCCAATTAACAGATGATTATCTTTTATTTCCATGATTGCCCAGATTTCAGTATTCTTTAATTCGCCGGCCCAGGGAACTTTATTAATCATCCCATTGATGTATTCAAACAACCCAACTTCAGGTTCATGTAAAAAAAGCCGATCACTTACATTAAAAGAAAAATGAAATCTGTTCTCTGGTTTAATTACTTCAATTTTATTATTGCTCAACAAAAAAAGGTAATCGAAAGACTGGAAAACAATTCCCTGCGGAATTTCATGAATTTTCCATATATCATCAAATTGAATATTCGGATCGGGCAGCAAGTGCCTGAGACTTTGAAAAGAAGGCGGGTTTGATTCGTTTTGATGCAACACGCCAAAATCATTATTTAGGCCTGCAAATACACGATTTTCATCGTCAATTCCTATGGATCTTACGGGGGCCGAACGGGAAATTTCAATTAAATCCCAGTGAACTCCGTCGAAACGTAAAATACCATCATTGTTGGCAAAATACATAAATCCATTTTTGTCCTGAGCAATTCCCCAGTTTTGGGTTCCAGCGTTGTATTCAGATTTTGGATAATTCAGGATACTGGGTGTTCCGGTGGATTTTACCTGAGCTAGCCCCCAATCGGGTAAACAAATTAAAATAAGGATTAAAAATCTGCGAATGGATAGCAAAAGAAAAACTTTTGGGAACCAGGGTTCCTTAAAATCAATTAATTTCAGAATATGTGATATGACTTTCGTTTTATGCACTATAGACTTATCTAATTTCCTTCAAATTTAACACAAAAATTTCCTTTTAATAAAGCAGGATTGTGAATGTGTTAAAAGAAGAAGAAATAAAACAAGGCAAAGGTGTTAATGAAAGTTTTAAATCCTTTTTTCAAGAAATGCTGAAATGGCACTTTTTGTCTCATCGAAATTGCCGTACCTTAAAACTTCCAATTCCGGGCAGCCGGCAATCATAGCCGAAAGGTTTCTTCCGGAGTCGGGTCTGAAAAGGCACAACACTTTTTTGCCTGCTGCAACTGCACGGCCTATTTCGTAACCTACGCCCACGGAAATTGTGGTAATTTCGGCAACCACCACACCGGCTGAAAGGAGCCACTCCAGGTCGCGGTCGTGAATAAAACGGTCAGAATAGCCATCGTCGCCCAATTCGGTGAGACTCGAATCACCAATGTGTTCTGTTAAAACTTCGCCAAAATTTTTTAGGTATTCTATTATTTGTGAATAAAGTGCTGCATCTTCACGGCCACCGCGGATGGAACCGGCAAAATATATTTTCATTTTTTAGTATTGAGATGTTGAGTATTGAGTATCAAGACAAGAAATTTTTGAAAGGCAACCAGTTTTTATTCTTTTTTGTTCGAAACATCAACCTGGCTGCCTTCATTTTTAAACATTTTCCCTTCCCCTTCAATAAAAACCCGTGTTTTTGGCAAACTTTCGGGATAATTTTTTTGCAGGAATTCAATCAAATTTTCACGGACGAACACACGTAAATCCCAGGCAGTTCCCGAGTCTTTGGCGCTCATCAACGCACGTATTTCAATGCTCCGTTCCTTGGCATCGGTTACCTGCAACACATTTACTTTTCCGTCCCAGAGCGGTGTACTTTTCAGCAGGCGGGTGAGTTCTTCCCGCAGTGCTTCGAAAGAAACATGATAATCGGTATAAATGAAAACCGTTCCCAGAATCTCAGAAGTAGTGCGGGTCCAGTTCTGGAAAGGTTTTTCAAAGAAATAAGTGGACGGAACTACCAAACGTCTTTTATCCCAGATATTTACCACCACATAGGTTAATGTAATTTCTTCAATCCGGCCCCATTCGCCTTCAATAATCACAACGTCATCGAGCCGGATGGGTTGGGTTATGGCAATTTGGATGCCTGCCAACACGGCGCCAATAACCCGCTGGGCCGCAAGACCGATTATTACTCCGGCTATTCCGGCAGAAGCAAAAAGGCTGACGCCAATTCTTTTTACTTCATCGAACAGCATTAAAATCAGCCCAATTGAAATTAAAACAATGAGAAAAACCAAAATACGCTCGAGAATATTGAACTGGGTTTGAAACTTACGCGAACGCAGGTTATCTTCTACCGAAACATCATAATTCTCTAAAAAAATTAGTTTCGCAATTCGTATAAACACAATGGCTGCCCATGATAAACTGACAATTAAAAGGATTGAACCTACCCGCGTAAAGGAATTGATAAATTCCTCTTTTAAAAAATCGAATTCTTTTAAAAAATACTTTAAAAATATTCCTGCTAGTAAAAGGAGAACAGGTATTACGAATCTTTTAAAATACTTCATTTAAAAAAAATTTAGGATAATTATTTTACTTCACATTTGTTTTGATGTGAAGATCCCTCTGTGGGAAAGGAATTTGCACCCCGTTTTTACGAAATTCATCGTCAATGGCGTATCTTAACTGGCTCCTGGCGTGTTCAACCAGAAAAGGTTCACGCACCCAGAAAAAAATCTGAAAATCGAGCGATGAGTCGCCAAAATCGGTGAATCGAACAAAAGGTGTGGGATACTCCGAAATGCTTTTATTCTGCAAAGCACATTTAAGCAAAATATCGGTCACCAACCTGGTGTCGGAACCATAAGCAACTCCCACTGAAACCGAAAACCGGGTATTGAAATCCATCTGGCTCCAGTTGATGATGGTGTCGTTCACAAATTTGGAATTGGGAACAACCAGAATCACATCGTCGCGGGTTTTAAGTTTAGAAGTCCTCAGCCCAATATGGATAACTTTTCCTACGGTTTCGTCCTGCAATTGAATGATATCGTTTATTTGAAGGTTCCGCTCAAAAATCAGTACAATTCCTGATGCTATATCGTTGAACAACTGCTGGATACCAAAACCAATACCAACCAAAAGGGCTGTAATACTTGCCAATATCACCGAAATTTTCACTCCTGATGTTTCGAGCAATAAAACCAAAACTACCACCCAAACCACATAGCGCAGAATCAAATAAAGGGACCAATACGTACGTCTTTCGGCTTCCTGCTTTTTAATGAACTTTTTAAAAAAGTTACCGACAATTTTCAAAACGATAAAAGTGGCAATCATCACCAGAGCGATGATAATTACACTTGAAACCGTTATTACAATATGTTCAGTCTTTAATAACTGAAAGTTGATTAGTTCTTCAAAACTCATGATTCATTTCAGGGTTGATAATTTTTACGGACGCTTCATGGTAATAATAATTCCGGGTTCAAAATAAGAAGTATAAGACATAGGGGATTTTAACTCATCAACAGCTTTCAGAATTACTTCATCTTCCCCGATTGAAGCCCGTATTGCGCCTTTTTGGTAATAGAACCGCGAAACTATCTCGTTTTTCAGCAGGCTTTTTATCTCGTTGCTAAAAACATTGAGGTCTTTATCGAGTTGTGGCGAAAGTTTTGCTTTTATTTCTTCAAACTCGCTGGAAGCCAGTTCGTAATATTTTTCCTCTTTTGCCTGTTCAATCAAATCTTCAAGCATTTGTTTCGATTGTGATTCGTATTCAAAATCATTTTCTTTTACAAAATCAGAAAACTGTTTGAAGATTTCATCGGTAATTTCAAATTTTTCGGGTTCGGTAATTGATTCTGTCTGGTTAGCAAAAATTGTGGCAAAATCAAAAACCAGAAAATTCGTAATTAAGCCTATACTGAGATTACTCAATTGTTCCGGTTCCAAAACAATATCTGGCACAATTCCACCGCCATCGTAAACTTTCCGGCCTTTTTTTGTGGTGAATTCCGAAATAAGTGAATCGGGAACATGCCCAACACTGCCATCTTCATTTCTATGTGAATAATCAAGTGCCTGAATACACCGCCCGCTGGGAATGTAGTATTTTGCAGTGGTCACTTTCAGTTTGGAATTGTATGCCAAATCGCGTGTAGTTTGCACCAAACCTTTGCCAAAAGTGCGTGATCCGATTACCAGCCCGCGATCGAGGTCCTGTATGGCGCCGGCCACAATTTCAGAAGCAGAAGCTGAGCCACGATTGGTTAAAACTGCTATGCGAATGGCTGTATCAAGTGGGGTTGAAGTTGCAGTGTAGGTTTTGTCCCACTGTTTTACTTTACCTTTTGTGCTCACTATTTCAGAACCTTTGGGTACAAACAGGTTCACTATTTTCACCGCTTCCTGCAGCAGTCCGCCACCATTCCCGCGCAAGTCGAGAATAAGTGCTTCCGGATTATTCTGTTTCAACTCCAGAAAAGCCTTTTTTACATCTTCACTGCAATTGGCTGTAAATTGCGATAATCTGATGTACGCCGTATTGTTCTCAACCATTCCGTAATAGGGTACCGCATCGATGTTAATTTTTTCGCGTACCACGTCCACCTCAAAAGGTTTCTTTTCGCCGGGCCGCTCTACTTTTATTTTTACGGGTTTTTTTGCGGGGCCTTTCAGCAGATTACTCACATCTTCTGTAGTCATTTTTTCTGTTGATTTCCCTTCAACTTCCAGGATAATATCTCCGGCTTTCAGCCCAAATTTTTGTGCCGGAAAGCCTTCATACGGTTCAGAAATTACTATTTTCCCCTTCTGCTGCCCAATTAAGGCACCAATTCCGGCATATTCTCCGGTAGTCATAAACCTGAAATCTTCCATCTGGTCTTCCGAAATATAATTGGTGTAAGGATCGAGTGACTCCAGCATTTCTTCGATACTTGTTTTCACCAGTTTATTCGGGTTTACATCGTCAACATAAAACATGTTTAGTTCCCTGAAAAGGGTGTAATATATTTCCAGATTTTTGGCAATCTCAAAATTCTTCTGGTCGCGGTTAAAGCTGTAAAAGCCCAAACCGGCAATTATCACAATCAATGTTCCTATCCAAAATTTTTTCCAATTCATAGCTTTCTCCTTTTTATTACCTGAATGAAATCCAATCAGATATATATTTATCTAAACCGACAAAAATAAAAATATTACACGACATTGGTCAATTATCACCCCGTTGCATTACGTTAAAATATATTAACCTCATAAAGTTACTTCCTGAATGGGTGCTTTTACCCTAAAAACAAATACGTTGACGGAAAAAATAATGCCTTTTACTGTAACTTGTTATAAATTGGGGCGTCAATAGTTTAATGAATCAAATTTTTGAATTGCTGAAAACCTTAAATATCAATTTAAAATGAAAACAACAAAACGGGCTTTATTCTTTACGCTGATGCTGCTAACTGCGACATTTACTGCGGTGCAGGCAGGATACAGTAAAAAAACAGAAATCAGAAAAGTTAAAAATTTCAATGCCGTTAATGTTTCGGCGGGTATAGATTTATTCCTGAAAATGGGAGATACTGAAGAAGTAAAAATTGAAGCAGACGATGATATTATTGAAGATATTGTAACCGAAGTTAAAAACGGCACGTTGCACATTTACATGAAAAAAGGAAATTTTTTCAACTTTTTTAACTTTGGCAATACCTCAGCAAGAAAAGTGTATGTATCGGTAACCGACCTCAACAGCATTGATGCCTCATCGGGCACCGACGTAAGGTCTGAAAACACTTTACAAGGCGATGCTTTAAAGGTAAGATCGAGCAGTGGCAGCGATGTAGTTCTGGATATTATTTACAAAGATGTTGCACTTGATGCCAGCAGCGGGGCCGACATTAAAATGAGCGGAAAAGCCAAAACAGTAAGGGCAAGTGCCAGTAGTGGAAGTGACATTAATGCCCGCGATTTGGAGGCCGTAATTTGCCATGCAAATGCCAGCAGCGGGGCCGATGTTGCAGTTCATTCAACCGGCGAAATTTATGCCAACGCCAGCAGTGGTGGAGATGTCAGCTATTATGGAAATCCTTCGGTAAAAAATATTGACGAATCAAGCGGCGGCGATGTTTCTCAAAGGTAAAACCACGTTGTAACAATTCATTCACCTTTTTAAGGTTTTTCCAATACATATTTGAAACCAGTTCCTTTTTTAATTCAGCTCTTTTCGGCATAAAAATTAATTTTGCACGTTTATGCATTATGATTATGCCGTTTAGAGAGAAATTTACATTGAAACTTTTTTCTGTTTGCCTTTTCTGGATCATGCTTTTTGAAGCCTCGGCCCAGGAATCAGCTTCGCTTTACTATTTACCGGGCATTTCGCAGGCATCGTTGGAAAATCCTGCCATTCAAAATCAATCCGGGAAACTGGTAATTGGCATGCCATTTCTTTCAGGTATTTCAGGACAATGGAATTCCAGCGTGCCGCTAAACGCACTCTTTTCAAAAGGATTCAGTTACAGTTTTCACCGGCTTTACGATTCCCTTGATGAAAAAGGACAGATTCAGGCGTCGGCTGGAGCCACTATGTTTTATGGCAGCCTCACGCACAATGAATATTTTTTTAGTTTTTCTGTTTCCGAACGTGCTTTTTCCGAAGGTATTTTCGACCGCGAAATTGTTCGTGTTATTCGTGATGGTACCCAGGAATTTTTTGGTTCGAATGAAAATCTGGGAAATGCTACATTTCATCTAACCCATTACCGTGAACTGGCGACAGGAGTTTCAAAAGAGATATGGAAAGGATTTAATGTAGGTATCAGGCCTAAAATTCTTTTTGGAAAGTTTCATTTCACAGGAGAAGATTTAAATTTTTCGGTGGAAACTAATCCCAATCCGGAACAATTGCTTTTACAAACCGAAGGTAATTTTGTGTTGGCAGGTCCGTTAGAACACGTGCGTGATTCAATTTATAAGTCGTCATCATTTTGGGCCGATTTTTCGCCTGGCGATTACTTTTTTCAAGCCCGGAACCTTGGAGTTGCATTCGATGTGGGGGCAATTTTCAAACCCGATAAGTTTTCAGAAATTTCACTCAGCCTGGCTGATGCCGGAATAATTGGGTTCAGGCACAAAACTTATGATTCCGAATTCACCAGGCCTGCCATCTATCGTCCGCAAAATTTTTATCAATCATACGATCCTGATGAAAATAACTATCTGGAACCGCGTGAAGCTATTATTGCTTTTGGCGATTCGGTTTCCTACGTAATTGATGTAAATGAAACCCGGAGGCGAAACTTTTCTGTGCTTCCTATGAAAATTAATATTGCAGGTAAATACATTTTTTCCGAGAAATTAACTGCCGGATTTCACAACCAGTTTAAAAACTATAAATTGGAAGCTTTAAATTTGTTTTCGGTATTTGCTACGGCAACATTGCATCCAAAATTCGTTTTTTACGGAAGTCTGGCCCTACTAAATACCCAAAATATTTTTCCCGGGTTTGGGGCCAGTTACACATCCAACTGGCTTCAGATTTATTTTACAAGCAACAATATTTTGGGTATTATTCAGCCATTGGCATCAAAACAATTAAATTTGTCATTTGGAGTTAATTTTTTATTTGATACTCAATAATCATCAGAAAAATGAATCTTTTTGTAACACTTTATATTGTGAATTTTTTTCGAACCCTAATCATCATTGCCATCGTTTATTTTGCAATCAGGCTATTTACACGGTATGTACTGCCCATGATTCTTGAAAACAAAATAAAAGATATGCAGCAAAAAATGCAAGAACAGCAAAAACAACAAAGGAGAACCGGTAATCAGGAAGGAGAAGTTACCATTGAATACGACCAGAAACGCAATAACATCCGAAACCGAGACGAAGGGGAATATGTTGATTTTGAGGAAGTGGAGTAAGAAGAGGGAAGCTGGAAGTCGGAAGTCAGGAGTCGGAAGTTGGAAGAGGAGAGTAAAAAGTATACGGTAAAAAGTAATAAGTACGAAAAAAAGTCAACCTTATTTAGGCATGCACAGAAACTGACGAGTGACTGATGACCAATGACATGATTTTTCAATTCAATGCATTTCCTGTTTAATTATTCCGATTAGTTTCTAATTTTGTCGTTCAATTAAAAAAATCAGATTTATATATACATGGCACAGGAAGATATCTTTAAAAAACTGGTGGCACACTGTAAAGAATACGGTTACGTGTTTCAGTCGAGCGAAATTTACGATGGGCTGAGCGCCGTTTACGATTACGGCCAGTACGGCGTTGAACTGAAAAACAACATCAAAAAATATTGGTGGGACAGCATGGTTTTGTTGCACGAAAACGTGGTCGGGCTCGATTCGGCCATTTTTATGCACCCGACCATCTGGAAAGCTTCGGGGCATGTGGATGCGTTTAACGACCCGCTCATAGACAACAAAGATTCGAAAAAACGTTACCGTGCCGATGTGTTGATTGAAGAACAACTGGCCAAATTCGAAGAAAAAATTAACAAGGAAATTGCCAAAGCCCAAAAACGGTTTGGCGATGCTTTTGACGAAAAACAATTCAAAGACACCAATCAGCGGGTGCTGGCCAACCAGCAAAAATACGACGAATTGCATGCACGGTTTGCAAAAGCACTGAATGACAACGACCTCAAAGAGCTTAAACAGATTATTGAAGACGAAGGAATTGTATGCCCGATTTCCGGAACCCGTAATTGGACCGATGTTCGCCAGTTTAACCTGATGTTTTCCACCGAAATGGGTTCCACGGCCGAAGGAGCTTTAAAGGTTTTCCTTCGTCCCGAAACGGCGCAGGGAATATTTGTTAACTACATGAATGTTCAAAAAAGCGGGCGCATGAAAATCCCGTTTGGTATAGCCCAGATTGGTAAAGCCTTCCGTAACGAAATTGTGGCCCGTCAGTTTATTTTTCGCATGCGCGAGTTTGAACAGATGGAAATGCAGTTTTTTGTGCGTCCGGGCACCGAGCTTGACTGGTTCGAAAAATGGAAAACCATTCGCATGAAATGGCATCAGGCACTTGGATTCGGCGAAGAAAATTACCGCTTCCACGAGCACGAAAAACTGGCCCACTATGCCAATGCTGCGGTGGACGTAGAGTTTAAATTCCCATTTGGTTTTAAAGAAGTGGAAGGCATCCATTCGCGTACCGATTTCGACCTGGCCCAGCACGAAAAATTCTCGGGAAAGAAAATTCGCTATTTCGATCCGGAACTGAATGAATCTTACATACCGTTTGTGGTGGAAACTTCCATTGGCGTTGACCGCATGTTTCTACAGGTGATTTCGGCGGCTTACTGCGAGGAAGAGCTGGAAAAAGATTCGCGCGTAGTGCTAAAACTCCCGCCCGTATTGGCGCCGGTAAAACTGGCTGTTTTGCCGCTGGTAAAAAAAGACGGACTGCCCGAAAAAGCACAGGAAATCATTAACACCCTAAAGTTCGATTTTAACTGCCAGTACGACGAAAAAGATTCCATCGGCAAGCGCTACCGCCGTCAGGATGCCATTGGAACGCCATTCTGCGTAACAGTAGATCATCAAACTACAGAGGATAACACCGTTACCATTCGATATCGCGACAGCATGGAACAGGAACGTGTGGGCATAACTGAATTGGGTGAAATTATTGGTAAAAAGGTGAGTATGCGAAGATTGTTTGAAAAGTTGTAATTTTAGAATAAAATTTTTCCGCGGAGGTTTTTCGGGGCAGAGTTTTATTTTTTTTCTCTGCCTTTTCCTTCGCGGTTTTTCTTTTTAACAGGAAATTTTTCACGTTTCAGCTAAATCATGAAGAAAATTTTAATCATAACTTACTACTGGCCGCCAAGTGGGGGCGCCGGCGTTCAGCGGTGGGTGAAATTTGTGAAATATCTGCCTGTTCTGGGAATCGAACCTTTTGTTTTAACTGTACATCCCGATTTTGCGACTTACCCGCAAATTGATTCATCCCTTGAAAAAGATATTCCCCTAACGGTGAAGATTTTTTATGCCAAATCGTTTGAATTGTATTCACTTTATAAAAAAGTATCTTCAAACAAGGAAGTTCCATACGGAGGTTTTGCCAATACGAAAAAAGTTAATCTGAAAGAAAAAATTATCCGGTTTATCCGGGGAAATTTTATTATTCCCGATCCCCGAAAAGGATGGAACAAATATGCCATTGCCAAAGCCAAAGAGTTGATTCAGACCTATCAGATTGAAACGGTTATAACCACAAGTCCGCCACATTCCACACAGCTTATCGGGCTCAATTTGAAAAAAACATTGAATATAAAATGGATTGCAGATTTACGCGATCCGTGGAACGATATTTACTATTTTAAACAGTTCTACCCCACTAAAATTGCCACGCAAATCCATAAAGAGATGGAAAAAAAGGTGCTGAAAAAATCAGATAGAATTATTACTGTAAGTGAAGAGTTGAAAAAACTGTTTGCAAAAAAAACAAAAGGTGTTTTTGATAAAATTGAAGTAATCTCCAATGGTTTTGACACAGATGATTTTCAAAATATTGAAAGCAACACCGATCCGGAACTTTTATACATTTCTTATGTAGGCACCATATCGAAGGAATACAATATTTCTGGTTTGATTCGGGCAGTTTCAGAGTTGCCTGAGAAAATCAAGACCAGGTTAAAAATCAGGTTTATTGGCAGAATTCCATTCGAAATAACCGATCAGTTTAGCCAGGCTGGTTTAATTGAATTGATTGAAATAACTGGTTATGTACCTCATTCAAAAGCCATAGAATATCTGTTTTCATCCGATTTGCTTTTGTTGGTTATTCCGGATGTAAAAAACAACGAGGGAATTTTAACCGGAAAACTTTTTGAATATCTGGCAAGCCGGAAACCCATTCTCTTTATAGGGCCGGAAAATGGAGATGCTGCAAAGATTATACGTGAAACCAACAGTGGTTTGATTTTCGGTTATAAAAGCCACAAAAAAATGTCAGAAGGGATTATTCATTTTTACGATCAGAAACAAACTTCAGCCATTCAGAAAAATTCAGATTTAAGCTATTTGGACTATTCAAGAGAAAATCTCACAAAAAAACTGATTGCAGCTCTAACCTGATTAATTCATAAACACAAATATTGCAATATTTTGGAAAATTACGGTTCGTAAATTTTCCATTTTCGGTGCTACAATTGTATGATGAGGTA
>NZ_JAWLCI010000094.1:0-11828 GCF_041687215.1 Mariniphaga sp. | reverse complement strand
GCAGATGCATCCTTCAGGACAGAAATAGATTCAATGTCCTCCGGATTCAGTGAATTTAAATCTCTGCCGGGTATGCCATCGATAACCACCAATGGTTGATTTTCATTGAAGGTGCTATTTCCACGTACCCTTATTATTGCAGCGTCATTTCCAGGCTCACCAGATTCTTGCATAAAAATACCTCCAGGCAGCCTCCCGGCAAGAGCATTAGAAACTCTTCCAACAGGCGCAGCGGTTAGCTCTTCACTCCTTACTGCTGTTACTGAACCAATAACATTTTCTCTTCGTTGGGTTCCGTATCCAATGGCTACAACCTCTTCCAGGCCTATAGCATCAGTTTGCAAGGCAACATTGATGGTAGTCTGGTTACCAACAACAATTTCCTGTGTTTTCATCCCCACAAAAGAAAAAACTATTGTGGCATCTTCGGGCACATTGGGTAAAGTATAATTTCCGTCCACATCGGACACAGTACCGATGGTTGAACCTTTCAGTACAACTGTAACTCCCGGAAGTGGTGCACCATCATCGCCGGTTATGGTACCGGTTATGGTTCTTTGCTGGGCGATTGCCCCAAGTTGAAAAATCAAAAAAATTCCAACCAGAAGCACTTTGATAAAAAGGATCCCTTTTATCAAAAAAGTTTTGTTTTGCCTTTTTTTCATAGGTTTTAAAATTTTAATTAATAACGGAATAGTAAACTAAATTAACATAATTCTAAATTTCGTTAGAAATGACTATCCTGATCTTCTGGTTTTTTCATAGGCAATTTAATATTAGTGAATAAATAAAAGTTTATACAATAAGTTTTCGCAGATAATAAAATAAAAGGAGTTTGGAATTAATAGTTTTTGAATCGTTCATAAGTTGCTTTTTAGAAACTGATATCGCTATACAATTTAAAAATATTATTTCGAAAAAAAAAATATTTTTTCAAGGCTGAAAAAATGATTAAAAGAGAGGATAAATCACTAAATATGAGAATACTAACAACTCTCTTTCAAAAACTTGGGTAATTAGATTTGAGATGGTAAAAATTTGTTTGGGAAGTGATTATTTTTGATGCTTCAGCCTGTACTAAAACGTCAATTAATAAAAATCTGCATAAAAGTAGTTTAAAGTAGGATTCTCACGAAAGCATTTTATTACTCTTTACCCTACCCTCAAAAAAAACATACTGCCCTGAAGAGCAGTATGTTTTTAGCCATTATTTTTCAAAAAATTTAGTACCTATTCCACTTCCCCAATAGCTTCCATAGGATCAGTATTCGGAGTTCCGGCAGATTGAACCTGATGCACCAATGGTTCCACATTTTTCTCAGAACCATCGTAACCGGTAGTTTGGTTTAAAATGTTACCTACATTACCGATGAGGTAAGGTTCATAAACCGGCCAGAAAATATGTTTCGGATCCATGGTGTATTTTGTTGTAGGATAGGTTGACCAAGGAACATTTTCCCTGAAGTAATTATTTTTTTCAATAATCCTGTCGTAGTAAAAACTTCCCTGCGACAAAGATTTTTCCATATCCTGTCCGTCCCATGAATAAGTTTTCCCATTGTAGGCAGCCTTTCCGGTTTTGGCAAAAATTACGGAAATGCGAACCAGCTCATCGTGCCGGTATTCTTCGCCCCACAATTCGCGAACACGTTCGTCCAATACAGCGCCAATTCCTTCATTCTGAATATCTGATGCAGTGTACATGTGAATTGCATTGGCCCTTTCGCGGATTACATTCAAATCTTCTGCTGCACCGGCAAATTTATCCTGCCAAACCCTGGCTTCTGCGCGGACTAGATAAGCTTCAGCTTCTCTCATGATATACATATCCGATTTTCCACCATCTTGCCTTTTAACCTGGTCTTCCAAATTTGCTGCATAAAATTTATACATAGGGTATCCGTACCAGCAACGAATAGAATCTTCGCACAATAAGGTACCGTTATGCCATAATCTTGCCGGCTGACCGTACCATTCTGTCCCTTTTAAATCGGGATTGTCGTAAATCAACATATCCATATCGAACCAGTTGCCTTTTCTGTGGCGATAGTCCTGGAGGTCATTCTCACCCTTAAAATTCCAGATTTCAAATTGCGCATAATTTGTTGGGCGGGCAAATCCCTGACCCCGGCCCCACTTTAGCATCTGTTTTGAAACCTCATTTTGCCGGATATCCATACCTGTAACAGTACCTGTTGGCGGAGCTTTCACCCCTTTATTGGTACTCACAAAGTTTGGTCCCCAGGCACGAATTCGCTGTGATCTGCCCTGGCTCCCATCCAGGAACGGGGCATTTACGATCATCCAGATTCCTTCGGGGTTAGAAGTTTTCTGGTTGTTTTCGTTCATAAAAAGCAAATTCACCGGGTCGGCAGGCTGATTGCAATCTAATCCGTCAAGTGCTTCGCCTGAAAATGGATTCAGGTTGTTCCCCACTCTTACGGTGGACACTCCTGAAGCATCCACATCCCCTTGAGTAAATAACCTTGATTCCGGATCGTCAATTACCTTAGTCATCATGGCTTCAGCATCGGCAAACCGCTGGTTCAGCATGTAATACTTGGCCAGCAAAATTCTTACAGCATCAACCGGTGCCTGGCCTCTTGGAATCTCGCTTTTGGGTTTTACCCATTGTTCGGCATATTCCAAATCTTCAATCATCTGGTCCCAGATACCCTGCATGTGAAACACTTTAAAATCCTGGCGTGCTTCAGAAACAACATTCAGTAAAAAACCGACATTCCCAAACTGCATGGTTAGTTGCATGTAAAAGAATGCACGCATAAAATATGCACTTCCCAACAGGTGATTTCGTTCCGGATCGTTATCTCCATCTGCCCATTCCGGGATATCGATGTTGTCGATTACCGTATTGGCATTCTTAATCTGCTGGTAATTTTGAGTATAAAAATTCCGCATACGTCCAGCGTCATTGTTTCTGGAGTTTAACGGAGTGGCGTAAACCCTCATATCCACACCGGGAGAATCCGGTTTGTCGGTGCAGCTCACCACAGTTGCATCACTCATGTTGTGATTAAACATCAGGTCGCCCACATCGGTATTCCACTGGTTAAATACACCTTTTAAGGCAGCATCCAATGCAGTTTGCAAACCAGCAGCATCTACAAAGGTGTTCTCAGGACTTAAAGTCGATAACGGTTTTTCCACAAGGAATTCATCGTCACATGATATGGTAAAGGCCATCATCATTATTAATACGAGGCCTAATATATTTCTCACTTTTTTCATTTCTTTTCAATTTTACAGTTATGTATTTTTCTTTAATTTAAAAAACTTAGCATTTAATTTAGAAAGAAAAATTCACGCTAAATGAATACGTTCGGGGCATCTCCCTCTGAGATTCCGGATCTCCTTCAACCCATTTAGTAAAAATTGCAACGTTATCTATTGTAAATGCCAAACGCGCACTGCTTACATTTATGGTTTCCAATAAATTTGCCGGAATTGCATAACCCAGTGATAGATTCTGAAAACGCACATAAGACCTTTGCTGCCATATATTTGCACCTCCTAGGTTAATGGAGTTGATCCGGGCAGCATCATTAATCGGGTTATTGGGTGTCCAGTAAGGAAGTTTATACCAGTTGTGGTTTTTAATGTATTCCTGCCGGTTATTAAAGGGTTCAATTGTACCACCTTTATAACCTAATTTGCCCAGAAAAACCACACCCAGGTCAAAACCCTTGTAATTAAAATCATTCAGAAGGGTAATATACCAAGGATTGGATCTTAGTCCCTGGAATATTTTGTCTTCTGAATTGATAACTCCATCATCGTTTTGATCTACATACCTAAAGTCACCAGGGTATAAACCATACTTGGAAGCTTCAGCTTCTTCACCTTCCTGGTAAACTCCGTCTATCTCGAAATCCCAGATTACATCCTTGTTTTCACCAATAAACCAGCCGTTGTCAATATCGTCTGGTTCATCCATGTATGTATTACCGTCATCATCGGTCATTTCTATTTTTTCACCGGTTAATGAAACGATTTCATTACCACTGTAACTTACGTTCAGTGTTGTATTCCAGAGAAAATCGGCAGTCTCAATATTTGCTGAGTTAATGGAAAGGTCGAATCCCATGGTTTTCAGACTTCCCACATTCGTTGTAATTTGGTCAAAACCAGTCATGACAGGTAGTTTTTTATCCAGAAGCAGGTCCGTGGTTTTTGATGTATAAACATCCAGTGACCCTCTTAACCTGCCGTCCCAGAATCCATAGTCAACAGCAAAGTTGTACGCCTGATTCTTCTCCCACGCCAGGTTTGGGTTGGCCATTCTATTGATGTACAAATAAGGCGCAACAAAATATCCGTTATCGTAATTCAGGTATTTGTTATCACTAAGTGTGGCATAAGCTGCATAAGCTGCAATCCCGCTACTGTTCCCATTTACCCCCCAACTGGCACGGAGTTTCAGGAAAGTAAGCCATGCCGGACGCCCGGCCATAAAATCTTCATTGGTCAGGGTCCAGGCTGCAGAAACGGAAGGGAATGTAGCATAAACATGGTTGGCACCAAAACGGGAATACCCATCTCGACGAACTGACGCAGAAAAATTATAACGAGTACCATAAGCATAATTTATACGCCCCATCAAAGCATTTCTTGTGGCAGCCTGATCATCTGAATCTACTGAAGGTACCAGAGCAAATGCAAGGGCATGGTATCCAAGTGCCTCGGTAGGTGAAAAACTGGTACCCCGGGCCTGGGTGTACCATCCCTGGGCACGTTCGGCATTTACCAAACCGGTAAAATCGAACCGGTGTTCTCCAAATTCTTTGTTCCAGTTTAAAATGTTGTCCGATTGCCATTCGTATCCGGTGTTGTGCCTTCTGGTAACCAAACCTCCATGACCCCATTGTGGGTTGGCACCGTCTTCATAATAATACCGGTTATAAAAATCCAGTCGGGTTGTAAGATTTGAGGTAAAGGTAAAACCAAAAGGCAAGGTTAGTTTTGCAAACATGGTGGGAAAAATCCTGTATCTATCGAATTGCCTGGTAATATAAGCAGGATTCAGGTATGGATTTCCGCGGTTTGAACCGGCACCCGCTGTTTTCAGGTATTCTCGCGGATATTTGTTGGGTAAATCTCCTATTGTCGGAATATTTTCATTAAACACAACATTTTCCCAGGGAGCATCATAGGGTGATGCTGTGCGATATCCACCATTGTCTATTGGCTGATCCCCTTCATTCTGGTAGGTGAAACTGGCATTAATACCCATACTTAGAAAATCGGTTACACTTACATCCAAATTTAGACGGGAAGAAAGCGATGCATATTTTTCACCTACCTGAACCGATTCGTTATCAATATATCCTAATGACCAGTAATACGATACATTGGGATTACGGCCACTTACGCTTACGTTGTAATCCTGCCGTAATCCGGTATGGAATAACCAGTCCTGCCAGTCGAATTCACGGCCCATCAAAAAGTTTTCTTTTTCGTTTTGTTCGAAACCAAAGTTATCAACCCAGGCTGATGCAATTTTCGTGGGATCCGTTTCTCCGGGAATACCATTTGCCTGTAACCAGTCGGCTCTGTTTTCCGATGGTACTTTGTCAAACTGATCATATTTGGTCCAGGGCTCCTTAGACAAACTGTTAATGGCTTCATTCATGTCTGTAAGCCATGTTAACACCTCATCACCGGCTGCAAAGGTTTTCAAATGTTTTCCACGCGTAACAACTCCAAGCTTAGCACTTGCACGGACAGTTGGTTTTCCGGTTTTTCCCTTTTTGGTAGTGAAAACTATTACCCCGTTAGATGCACGTGAACCGTAAATGGAGGCAGCACTGGCGTCTTTTAAAACATCAACACTTTCAATGTCGTTCACATTAATTTCGGCAATGTCGCCGTTAAAAATTACGCCATCCAATACAATAAGCGGGCGGTTTGCAGCTCTTTCATCATCATCATCCGCCTTAATGGTGTTGTCAGCCCTGATTTGAAACTCAGGCGTATTTTTCGCACTGGTACTATACCCCACTTTTAATCCCGGTACAGCAGAACGAAGCATTTCCTGAACATTAGCCGGCTGGTACTTTATTAACTCTTCCGCATTTACATTTACTACGGAACCGGTCAGGTCTCTTTTTCGGGCTGTACCGTAACCAATGGCTACCACTTCGTCGAGGCCTATGGCATCGGTTTGCATGGAAACATTAATGGTAGTCTGGTTACCAACAGCAATTTCCTGGGTTTTCATTCCCACAAAGGAGAAAACAATTGTAGCATTGTCCGGTACATCGGATAATGTAAAATTTCCGTCAACATCGGAGATGGTACCGGTAGTAGTGCCTTTAAGAACAATTGTAACTCCTGGGAGGGGTGCATCATCATCTCCGGTTACTGTCCCGGTAATGGTTCGTTGCTGGGCGATTACCCCAAGTTGGGATATCAGAAAAATCCCAACCAAAAGAAACTTTGCAAAGGACATACTTCGTCCTTCTCGCAAAAAACTTTGCGTTGCACTTTTTTTCATAGGTGTAAAAATTTTTGTTTAAAATTTGAATTAATTATTCACTAAAATAAAAGTATATTTTATGTATAATATTCGATAAATGATTAATGGTTTTATCCGTTTTTTTTCATAGGCATTTAATTCGTTCGTAATATTTATGGTTTAAAATTCATAATCACAAGAAAATCGAAGGGGATTATTTTAGTTTGAAAATATGCTTTATTCTTCATAAAGACTATTTTAGTTAGATTCCGTTATCGCTAACGGAACAAATATAAAAAAAGAATCGGCACGAAAAAATTTTTAACTGATTTTTACCTGCATAAAATTTTTCTTTTTATACAAAACTTTCGTATGACTCGAAGTTTGAATCCAACAGAAAATCTATCAAGACGGAATTGGCTGGGTTGTTACCATTATATTTGGTTCCTCCTAAAAAACTCACTTAAGAGCTCGATATGATACTACCTATATTAATTTAACCAGTTCTATCCAATCTTACAAAAATAGGAATAAGGAGAAAAATCTCCCTATTCCTATTTTCACTATATTAAATTCTCTGATAATTTATTTCTTGCAGATTATTTATATCCTTCGTTTTGTGGAAAATCGGCATCGATATTAAGGTCGATTTGAGATTGAGGTATAGGCAACAGAACATGGTAATCTTCAATGTTTAACCCAGGAAATTTTGGGTTATTGTTGTATTTCCTAATCCGCTCTACCAATTTACCCGTGCGACGCAGGGTTATTTGTCTTTGTTCTTCGCCCCAAAGCTCCCTTACACGTTCATCAAGCAAAAAATCAATATTGGCCTCACTGGCTGCAATTGGTGTTGCATTTGAACGTTCTCTGATTACGTTAATATCCTGTGCCGCTTTATCAGTTTGCCCCAGATTTATATATGCTTCAGCGCGTAATAAATAGGTTTCGGCCAAACGCAATGCATAATTGTCTTTATGGTTGGAACCTCCTCCAGATCTGTCTGGACTGGTAAAGTGGTTTAACGGATCTGCAAATTTCATGAAATAGGGGAAAATATACTGGCAAGTATCTTTGATTGGGTCCCTTCCCGCATCAGCAGGATAAAGGCTAAAATCGACCTTTTGCCCGTAATAGGCCGATGCCGGGTTATCCCAATAAAAATCGCGTTTTATCTGATGTTTTGCATTTCTGTAATCGTTATCCCAATCGTCTTGCCAGATCATATTAGCAGAGTACCAGGTAGGTCTGATCCATGCAACAGGACGGCCAAGGGTGTCGGAATACCCTGTAAATTTCCCATTGTAATACTCACCTAAAAAAGCCTTTTTACCATCAGGAGTATTTCCCATCCTATAATAAGCACATCCAAATCCCCTTTCTCCAAGAAAGGCAGAACCGCCTTCAATTAAAGGTTCGAATTGTACAACCCAAATAGCTTCGGTATTTTCAGGAAGATTTTGGTTCCCATAAGCATGCAGGTCGAGGAATACGTCTCCGCTTCCAAAAACATCAACTGTACTACCAAAACGTTCAGTCATAATGGCATATCCATAGTCGTTTATCACATGGCTGGCAGCATCTACAGCTTCCTGGTTTTTTCCCTGCGCTACATAGGTTTCTGCTAAAAAGTGCCAGGCGGCACCCTGTGTAATCCTGCCCGGATCCTCTTCTTGTCCACGTACGGGAAGGTTGGCTGCGGCAAACTTCAAGTCGCTTTCCATAGCCGCATAAACATCGTTTACGGAAGCCCTGACAAAGTCGGTTTTAGGTGCATTTATCACTTCGTTTACAATTGGCACATCACCAAATACCGACACTAACTCACGATAGGCATAAGCCCTAAAAAACATAGCTTCAGCCTTATATGCCTCTTTTTGTGCTTCATTTTCCCACATTTCCGGATCAGACTCTTCTATTGCATCAATTAACACATTGGCATTTTGTATCAATTTATAGTTACGTGTCCAGCTATCACGGCTTATATAATTGACAGGGGTAAAAAAGGAGACAAAATCACAGGGGAATTTCGTACTGGCAGGATCTTCACCATGATAAGCGATATCAGTACTTACTCCTCTTCTCCATGCAAAATATTCCTGAGATGCTGCATCACGGAACAAATATTCGCGAGCATAAGCATGAAGTCCTGAAATTCCTTGTCGAGCTCCGGCTACACTGCTGAATGCATTTTTAGGTGCTAAAAAATCTAATGGTGTTTCTTCCAATATTTCATCGTTGTTGCATGATATACCTATCAATGGAATAATCATTACCGCTAAAATGTATGTCCTGATTATTCTAAATATTTTTTGTTTCATTTTTTTAAAATTTATAGGTTTCTAATCTCATTAACTTATTATAAGGCAAGTTTTAGTCCTACAGTAAAACTTCGCATTAACGGGGTATTACTTGTGCCTGTTTCAGGATCCCAACCCGACCATTTTGTCCAGGTATATAAATTTTTGCCTGACACATACACTTGTAAATTATTTAGTTTTAAACGGTTTATGACCGAATTATCGAATTTATATGACAGAGAAATATCCTGAAGCCGGATAAAACCTCTGCTTTGATAAACTCCACTTGTTACGGCCGGGGAGTTGTAAATACCCGTTGCATTGTTTACTCCGTTATCCGGAGTCCAGTATGGACGCACTGCTGACATATTCATACGATACACATTATCAGACCTGAAATTTGTATTCAGTACTGAGGTGTTGTCCATAATATAATAACCATTTCCACCAGTTATTGAGTTAAAAAGAAAATTTAAGGTGAAATTTTTGTATATTATTGAGTTGTTGATGCTGAATCGGAAATTTGGGTCTTCGTATCCAATTACTTTCCTGTCATTTGTAGATTCAATTACACCATCACCATTCTGATCGACGTATCTAAACTGGCCCGGATACCATCCATTCAGGATTTGCCCGCTATATAGTTCTTCTTCAGTCCATACGCCTCCTGCCATCTCATAGTCGTATTGAGCACTAATTGATTCACCCACAAACCATTCGTTTCCAATGTCGGCATCGTTTTCATCTCCATACAGTTTGGTAATTTCATTTCGGTTCAAACTAAAGGTAAAGTTTGAGTTCCATTTAAAATCACTTCGCTGCACGTTATTGGTGTTTAACATTAATTCAATTCCTTTGTTGTTGATTCCACCAATGTTTGTGAAAACATTACTATATCCTGCTGTAGCAGGTAAAGCCCTCTCTACAAGAACATCGGTAGTATTTGCATTGTATAAATCCAAAGATCCGGAAATCCTTTGATCCAAAAATGCAAAATCGACACCCATATTCAGCGAGGCTGTTTTTTCCCATTTTAAGTCATCGTTGCCGAGACTACCGCTTGGATAAACACCAATACTTGTTTCAGCACCATAAACGTATGAACGAGTATCCATTGTTGAGAAACTTTTGTAGCGCCCCAACCCCTGGTTTCCGTTTATACCATATGATAATCGCAATTTCAGATATGGGAAATTGCTATCGCTGACAAAGGACTCTTCAGAAAGTACCCAACCAACAGACACTGATGGGAAATTTGCAAATTTATTGTTTGCACCAAAACCGGAGTACCCATCTCGCCTTACAGTACCTGTAAGGTAGTAACGGTTTTTAAAAGAGTAGTTAACTCTTCCCATGTATGATATCCCGTCTTCTTCCCAGGTACCGCCATTTTCAGTGGTTAATACGGTAGATATGGTTCCCAGTCCAAGTCCGTTGTATCCTAACCCCTGGTTCTCAAATCCTTCTGCCTGAAGACGCGAAGTATTTTGCTGCGAATGTTCACGACTGTAAAGGAAAGTTGCATTTATATTATGATCGCCAAAACTACGCAAGTAGTTTAGGATGTTATTTTGAATCCAGCTTCTTTGCTCAATATGGTCCTTACGACCTCTGCCCTTATTCCCTGCACCATCCGGGTGAGTAGTTGGCCAAAAGGAAAAATTATTCCTGGTATTAAGGGTATTTGAGTAATTAATATCTAAACTTAATCCCTCTATCCATGGTATATCTATTTGTGCGCTTCCAACCATAAACAGGTTATTCCTGATGTCGCTGTTATCGGCATAGAGATCCACCAAAGGGTATTCCATATATACTTCGCCGGTTAAGTGCATATCGTAGTCTGCCTGACCTATTTTGTTGTCTGCAAGCGGGCTGGCTTCCCTTGCTTCATTAAGACTTGCTGGGAATCCTGAATAGTCGCGGTAAGAATAGGCTGAATTTATCCCTAATGTAAGCCAATCATTAATATCGCTTTCTATATTAGTCCGTAAAGTGAATCTTGAAAATTGATCATTTTGCAATACTCCTTCCTCATTGGCGTATGAACCGGATACATAGTAATTCGTACTACTTGTTTTTCCCGAATAGCTTAGGTTATAGTTTTGTATTGGTGCAGTTTGAAGAACTTCTTCAACCCAGTCTATCTCGTTCCCTGCAAGGTAGTTGTCTTTTTCTTCTTGTGTACGAAGTGTTGAAGCAACAACGTTTCTGTCGGTTACATCAGGTCTTGCTGGTTTTCCTGCATCGCTGGTAGGATTTGTTCTGTACCATGTGTATAAATTCTGCTGGTAATAATAGTCGGTAAGCCTTATTGCATATTGCTCTGCATTCATCACCTTCATTGGTGTGTTGGTAATGTTTTGGAAACCGTAATACATATTAAAGTTTATTTGAGGTTTTTCGCTATTCCCCTGCTTAGTGGTAATTAAAATTACTCCGTTTGCTGATCTCGAGCCGTAAACGGCTGCAGCACTGGCATCCTTTAATACATCTACAGATTTGACGTCACTGACATTAATGTCGGCAATGGCACCGTTGTAGATAATACCATCAAGTACGATTAAAGGTTTATCGGACGCAGACAAAGAGGTCTTCCCCCTAATTGAAAAATCAGGTTCTCCACCTGCTGCACCAGTTTGTTGAACGTTAATGCCTGCCGATGCCCCTGACAATGTTTGTAAGATGTTCAAATTTGACTGAAGCGATTTATCATCAAATGCCACCCTCGCAACCGAACCTGTCAGGTCGCTTTTTCGCATGGTACCATAACCAACAGCAATAACTTCTTCCAAACCAATGGCATCAGTTTCCATCGTAACGTTGATTGCTGTTTGGTTTCCAACCACAATTTCCTGGGTTTTCATTCCAACAAAAGAAAAAACAATTGTAGCATCGGTAGGCACATTGGGTAACGTGTAATTTCCATCCGCATCGGAAATTGTACCGGTAGTAGTGCCTTTAAGAACAATTGTAACTCCCGGTAGTGGGGAACCATCATCTCCGGTTATGTTACCGGTTATGGTTCTTGTCTGGGCGACTGCCCCAAGTTG
>NZ_JAWLCI010000093.1:0-12250 GCF_041687215.1 Mariniphaga sp. | reverse complement strand
TGGTATGTTCCGCAAAAATGGTTCGATTTGCATCCGCTGGAAAATATTGAAACACCACCTTATCTCGAAAGTGATTTGGACGATTTGCCTGCCATTGTCAGCGAAATTGATGATCTGTCCATGATGCCCACCACGCAATGGGCCATTGAAAGCGGCGAATGGCCCAAAATGGTTCAGGCTTACCTGGCTTGTATTTCGTTTGTGGATTTTTATGTGGGCGAAATTTTAAACGCTCTGGAAAACAGCAAATACGCAGAGAACACAGTAGTGGTACTTTGGAGCGATCACGGCTACCGGCTGGGAGAAAAAGGTACGTTTGCCAAACATTGCCTGTGGGACCGGGGAACCAAAGCTCCTCTGATTTTTTCTGGCCCGGGAATCGAAAAAGGGAAAGTTGTGCCCTCCCCTGCCGAGATGTTGTCCATCTACCCTACTCTGCTTGATTTGTGCGGACTGGAACCTTACGAAAGAAATGAAGGAGTTAACCTGGCTTCGCTGCTCAGGGGAGAAACCGAAGCTGCCGGAGAATTTGCACTCACCACATACGGTTGGGCCAATCATGGAATCCGAACGGAAAATTTCCGGTACATCCGTTACAACGACGGCTCTGAAGAGTTTTATGATCATCGCAGCGATCCAAACGAATGGGAAAACCTGGTGCAAAAAGAAGAATCAGAACAAGAGATGGAAAACCTGAAAAAATTTCTACCGGAAAACGACGCACCTTATGCCAGACATTCGGTTTATAATTTCAATCCCTATTTTGTAAACGATAAGCTGAGGCATTGCAATTAACCGAAAATAATAATCGCATTTGATAAAACAACCTCTGAAAAACATCCTTATTTTTATTGGGAAATTTTACTTTATACATGCTGTAATTATCTCTTTTTCCAATATCTTGCAGGGTGAAATTGTAATTAATAGAAATATTCTAAATTAAACAATCATGAAAAACTTAACCATTTTTTTCTCCTCCATGTTTTTTCTGCTGTTTTCTTTTTCAGCATTTAGTCAGCAACGCCCCGGCGAACAACCCCCACCGGAGACCGGTGAACCGTTTAAAGTGGGTATGGCTGGTTACACTTTTGTAAAGTTCGATTTGGACAAAACCCTCGAAACATTGGAAAAAGCAGATGTACATTATTTGTGTATCAAAGATTTTCATTTACCGTTTAACAGTACCGACCAGCAAATTGCCGATTTTCATGCCAAACTGAAAGCCAAAAAAGTAACCGGTTATGCTGTGGGGCCCATTTACATGAAAACCGAGGAAGAAGTTGACCGCGCATTCGACTATGCCAAACGGGTGGGCGTGAAACTGATTGTTGGTGTGCCCACTTACGAACTGCTTCCGTATGTGGACAAAAAGGTGAAGGAATACGATTTCCATTATGCCATTCACCTGCACGGCCCCGACATTGAACTTTTCCCCGATGCCGACGATGTTTGGGAAAGTGTGCAAGACCTTGACCCGCGCATTGGCATGTGTCTCGACATTGGCCACGACACCCGCAACGGAAAAGACCCGGTGGGCGATCTGAAAAAGTACCACAGCCGGGTATTTGATGTTCATATTAAAGATGTGACAGGAGATACCAAATCAGGGTATTCCGTGGAAATCGGACGTGGAATTATTGATATCCCTGCCTTTGTAAACATGTTGCGCGAAGTGAACTATACGGGAGTTTGTAGTTTGGAACACGAAAAAAACATGGACAATCCGTTTATGGGCATTGCAGAATCAATAGGTTATTTCAGGGGAATTATTGAAGCAACAAAATAAATTATACATAATGAAATTAAAAGCTTTCACATCCCTTGTTTTTATCCCTGTTTTGTTCTTTTTTCATGCGTGCACAGAAGTCGCTAATACCGAAAAACCGGTTAATTTCGTAATCATTTATCTCGATGATATGGGGTATGGTGACCTCACACAAACCGGCGCCATTGGTTACGAAACACCCAACCTGGATCAGATGGCTTCCCAGGGTTTGCTGTTCACACGCTATTACGCACCACAGGCGGTTTGCAGTGCGTCGCGGGCCGGACTGCTCACGGGATGTTATCCCAACCGGATAGGGTTTTCAGGGGCACTGAGCCATGCGTCAAAAACCGGAATTTCTGCCGATGAGGAAACACTGGCCGAAGTGTTGAAAAAAAAAGGCTATGCCACAGCTATTTACGGAAAGTGGCATTTGGGCGTTCAGGATAAATTTCTTCCCACCCGCCACGGGTTCGATGAATTTTACGGCATCCCTTACTCCAACGACATGTGGCCTTACCATCCCCGCGGTCCGGGCGCTTTCCCCGATTTGCCGCTGTTCGAAAATGAAACCATAGTGAATCCGGCAGTGACACCGGACGATCAGAAAAAATTCACCACTGAATTTACCGAACGTACCATTTCGTTTATAAAAAAGAATGCCGAAAATCCGTTTTTTGTTTACCTGGCCCATCCCATGCCACATGTGCCGTTGTATGTTTCCGAAAAATTTGAAGGAAAATCGGAGCAGGGACTTTACGGCGATGTGCTAATGGAAATTGACTGGAGCGTTGGGCAGGTTATTCAAACGCTAAAAGAAACCGGCCTGGAAGAAAATACACTGGTTATTTTTACTTCCGATAACGGTCCGTGGCTCAATTACGGCAACCATGCCGGAACCACTGGCGGTCTGCGCGAAGGAAAAGGCACCTCATTCGAAGGTGGTCAGCGTGTGCCCTGCCTGATGTACTGGAAAGGGATTATTTCGCCAGGAACAGTAAACAATAATCTGATTGCTGGCATCGATATTCTGCCAACACTGGCCGAAATTGCAAATGCACCGCTGCCGGAAAAGAAAATTGACGGAGTAAACATTCTCCCCTTAATTAAAGGTGAAGATGTGGAACCGCCACGTAAATCGTTCTGGTATTATTACAGAAGAAACAGTCTGGAAGCGGTTCAGGATGGATATTGGAAGTTGGTTTTACCACATCCGGGCCGCACGTACGTTGGATTTGAACCGGGAAATGACGGCCAACCCGGCAGAGTTGATGAAAATTATCCGCATGAAGGTGGACTTTACGACCTCCGCAGAGATCCTGGCGAACGATACAATCTGATTGAATATTATCCTGAAATGGTGGAAAAACTTGAAAAGATTGCAGCCGAGGCTCGCGAAGATTTAGGCGATGACCTGACAGAAAATCCCGGAAAAAACCGTCGGGAGCCTGGAAGAGTGGAGCAGTAAAATAAAAGGAATAAAAAAATCCCGCCAGTGGCGGGATTTGTAAACTCTTTAAATGGTTAAAATATTTTCGACCAGCCTAAGCCAGTTTAACATCTACCGCATTTAATCCTTTTCTTCCTTCTTCCAATTCAAAAGTTACTTCGTCATTTTCCCGGATATCATCTTTTAATCCGTTGGCATGAACGAAATACTCTTTGTTCGAATCGGAATCTTTAATAAAACCAAAACCTTTGGCTTCATTAAAAAACTTAACTGTTCCTTTATACATAAATTGAATTTTAATAACGCAGCAAAGTTACGCATAATTATTGTGATAACTCCTGTTTTACAAATATTTAATGTATATTTGTGAAAATCCGGTTATTTTACCGGATATCTGACAAAAAATCTATCTCGTCATACTTGAATGAACTACAAGGTTGCATTGGAGGCAATGCACACTTTTAATATTAACATTAAACGAAAGGATAATACCATGTTTGACAAAAAACAAAACAGTTTCAAATCGCCCGATTTACATAAAATGCAGGAAGTAATAATAAACGCCAGAACGCGCATTTATGTTGAAGAAGGACAAGACCCCGAGGAAGCAAAAAAACGGTACCTGGAACGTCTGGAAAATAAAAGGGCTTAAAGCCATATCTTAAAAATAACCCAGAAAACACAATTACATTTTGGCGGTGACAAAATTCAGCCACGAACTGTTTTCTTCATATTCTTCTACTACCTGGGTTTTATTTTTAAATGAAAAGTTACTTATAAGATTTGAAATTTCCTGCTGAAGCATGGCAATGCTACCTTCTGTAAGGTCTTTTCTGAAACCTTTTCCGGCAACATCCAAAACCTGGTTTAATGAAATAGCATAGCCAGTAATTTTCCCCATTTCCACCAATTTGCGCTGTGGCATCTGGAAGTCTATGTTAAAATTAACCTGACCTTTTATGTAATCAGCAGCATGTTCGGTAAGGTTGAAACCTTTAAAAAATCGGAAAAGATTGTTTTCTTTGGCACGTTTCATCAATTTTAACAAACCTTCAGAAATCTGGGCATAAAGGATGTCATTCGAACCTTCAAAAATTTGAAATGGCCGGCTATCAACAGTTCCCCGCCCGGCAATGTGGTTTAGCTTGTAAGCTTTCGCTCCAACCAGTTGTAAAACCGACTGGGCTGCATTGTGCATTAAATCTGTAATAACACTCTTTACTGCATTAGCTTCAATACCATGAGGTGCAAGGTCATTTTCAATTCCGGCTTTTGCGCTGCTGTTTGCACACATTGCGGAACAAATGGTATATGATGCCTGAATCTTTGACAAACGCTCCTGTACCTGGTCATAACCAAATAAACTTTTCCCTCCTACAAACCGTTGTTTGCAGTGGTCAATTGCTTCGTCGAGCATTCGCTGAATAAATCCCATGCCCAATCCGGGAAAATGCATCCGGCTTCGGTGCAACAGATCGAGCATCATTTTTACGCCTGTTGTATGTGGTTGAAGCTTATGTGATTCCGGCACTTTTACATTAATTTTATTGCGCCCGTAGGGAATCATGTATAATCCTAGGTTATCAAACAATTCCTCCACTTCTATTTCCTGGCCTGGTGAATGAACATCACATACAAAAAAGTCGATATCGCGCTGCAGGTTTCCTGAGTCTGCTTTTTTCCGGGCAGTTAAAAGCCAAAAATCAGCCAAACCTGTGAGACCTGCCCAATGTTTTTTACCTTGTATGTGAAATTCTCCGTTTGCTTCAGAGTAATGTGTTTGCATGTTTAACGCATCACTGCCAAATCCGGGTTCGGTAATCATTAAACCACCCATATTTTTTTGCGCCAGAAATCGTTTAAATACCGTTTCTTTTGTTTCATCCCGGGCATATTTGGCAACCGGTTGTAAAAACAATGCCGAGTTGATTCCCAGCGTAAGCGAAAGCGCCAAAGATTCGTAAGAAGCCATGGAAAGCAATGCAATATTTTCATGAACCAATCCTCCCCTGCCTCCATATTCTTTGGGTATGCTAACCGATAGTGGATTACCGGACATAATTTCGCGCAGTGCAAAAGGTGGAATTCCACGATTCAGGCTTAGTTGATCATTATTTTCCCTGTTATTAAAAATACGACGTACTTTTATTTTCAATTCATTCAGGAAATCAGAAAATGGAAGTACATCTCTTTTTATCGATTGTTCTGCAAGCTTTAATTCTGCCCGGAAACTATTCATAACTATTTGATGTTAATTATTCATTAGTATAAAACCCAACTTAAGGGTTTGTTAAAATCAAAACAACTGCATAAACCGGATTGTTCCGGGAATTCAGCTATTCATTTAAAAAGAAGGATTAAAGGATTTTCAAATTTTGCAATTACTGAAGTAAATAGACATATACTTCCTGTGATTTATAGGGTAGAATTATTAAATTGAAATCAGAGGGCCAGGTAAAAAAGAGAATAAATTACAGAGGGTTCCAATTCAATTGAAACCCTCTGCAATGAACTATTTCCCTTTATTCTTCACCCATTTCTCCAGCCACTGGTCCTGTTCCCACAATACATGCAAAATGGATTCGCGGGCAGCATAGCCATGACTTTCCTTGGGAAGAAATACCAACCTGGATGTGGCGCCCAACCCTTTTAAGGCATTAAAATAACGCTCGCTTTGCAGCGGATAAGTCCCCGAGTTGTTGTCGTCTTCGCCATGAATAAGCAGTAACGGTGTTTTCATTTTATCGGCATGCATAAACGGCGACATGCCATTGTAAACTTCCGGATCCTCCCAGTAAGATCGTTCTTCACTTTGAAAACCAAATGGAGTAAGTGTCCGATTGTAAGCGCCACTTCGGGCAATTCCGGCAGCAAACAAATCGGAATGTGAAAGCAGGTTGGCCGTCATAAATGCTCCGTAAGAGTGGCCTCCCACTGCAACCCGGTTCCGGTCAATGTATCCCATTGCATCCACCGCGTCGATGGCTGCTTTGCCATTGGCAACCAGTTGTTCGCGGAATGTATCGTTGGGCTCTTCTTCGCCTTCGCCAATAATGGGAAACGCAGCATTGTCGAGAATGACATAACCGCGCGTTACCCAAAAAACCGGTGAGCCATAATACGGAGAAGTGAACTGATGAGGAGATGAAGTAACCTGACCGGCACTGGCAGCATCTTTAAATTCACGGGGATAAGCCCACAGCACCATCGGCAGTTTTTCTTTCTTTTCCATATCGTAACCGGCCGGTAAATAAAGAGTTCCGGAAAGTTCCACACCATCTTCACGCTGATAGGTTATCAGTTCTTTATGAACTCCTTCCAAACTTTCAAACGGGTTCGGAAAAAAGGTAATTTGCTGGGGTGCAATTCGTTTTTTGGTATTTCTGATGAAATAATTGGGAAAAACATTGCTTGATTCAACACGGGTCAGCAGCACACCAGTTCCCGGATCGATTACTTTCACGATTTGTTCCAAAGTTGCTGTTCCATCAGCCCGCCACAATTCCTTAACGTCTTTTGTTTTCAGGTTGAATTCCCTGAAAAACGGCCGTGGTCCGTCTTCGGAATGTCCTGTTCCGGTTAAATATAGCGTATTTTTATTGATAACCAGTGAATTCTCTCCCCACTCATTTTTATCGGTTAAAAATGAGCCGGGATCGTTATAATTGTCCTGGTAATTGCGGTCGAATAAAATTTCAGGTTTTTGTGTTGCATCCGATGGATTGAACAGATAAGTTTTGGCGTTGCGCGTATTCCACCAGCGGTCGAAGGCAATGGCGGTTTCATCGTTGCCCCACAAAATACCGGCATAGCGCTGAATGGTTTTCAGTACTGACTTCGGTTGCCCGTTAAACGGCGCCACCCATTCAAACACCTCATCGCGGAAATCTTTTTCAATGGCCGGATCGCCTTCGTCCAGTGCTTCAACATAGTATATTGTTGCAGGTTTGTCATTCCGCCAGTTGATGTTTCGCATTCCCTTTTGGGTTGCCATAAAACCTTTGGGCATTTCTTCCAAAAGCGGCGATTCCAAAAGCACTTTTACCTCATTTCCATTTTTATCGTAAACAACAGTTTTTGAAGGAAACCGGGAATAGGGAACCAGGTACGAAAAAGGTTTTTCGAGTGCTTCAACCAGCACATATTCACCATCAGGCGAAATATTAATGCGGGTAGTCATGGCGGTTTCTTTCCATTCCGATTTTTCTCCATTCAGGTTCAACCTGAAAAGTTTGGAGCGAACCAGCTGTTCAAAGTTGAACTCATCGGCACGGTCCTGCAATAAATCCTGGTAGGTACGGTTTTGTGCCATTTCCCCTTCGCTCACCGAAACACGCGGACCGGTTGGTACTGCAGTGGATTTATCGATAAGAGGTTCTTTATCATCCGGCAACATCTTCACCAAAAAGGATTCGCCATTGGGGAACCAAAAGAATGGACGGCCTGTGTTGGCATTTAAAACAGGGGCAGTGAGTTTGCTGGCAGAAGCATTGGCTACATCAAGCACCCAAAGTTCAACACCTCGTGAAGTGGTATGTGTAAATGCCATTTTCGACTGATCAGGCGACCAGGAAAAATAGGAAAGGCGTGGTTCTGCAGGAAGTCCATTTACGGTAATTTCTTCTCTTTCGCCCACTTTCATAAGTGTAATGTTGTTGTAGAAAGTAGTCCGGCTACCAATGTTGGTTACAGGGTTAATACGAAGTCCGGCCAGCCGCATTTCGGTTTCCGACAATTCCACAATGGTTTTATACTTACTGCGATGAAGCAGAACAATGTTTTCATTTTCATCATTAATAATGACGGACGGAGTTTGAGGTACATCAGCTAAATCAAGTATTTCTTTGGGTGGCTTTTGATACGTAATATCCACTTGCGCGTTTGCTATTCCTACTGCGATTAAAAATGAAATAAGGATAAAAACTAAATTCTTCATTTACTTTAAAAATTTATAATTTCACTATGATTTTATTCCACAATAATTCTCTACACATCTCCATAAATCACTAAAAATCTCAAATATTTCCGTTAAACCAATCTTCTCCCAAACGGGGTTATTGCCAGCGAAACCATTTTAAAATGTTGTTTGCCCCAGGGAATCCCGATAATGGTAATAAATAATAGAATTCCGAACAACAGATGGGTCAGGGCAATCCAGATTCCGCCAATAATCAGCCACAAAATATTCATGATGGTGGAAAGGCAACCGGGTGCGTAATCCATGTATTCAATTTTCTGACCAAAAGGCCACAATGCCAGCACGCCAAGTTTAAAGGCCTGAATTCCGAATGGAATGCCGATGATTGTTACACATAATGCCAGCCCGGATAAAATGTATTCCAGAAATATGGCAAATCCGCCAAAAATCAGCCAAATAATGTTGCCTAATATTTTCATCTTTGTCCGAATTGTATTCAGGTAAAAATAGTTTTAATTTCTGAAAACTGGCAGATTTTTTTATGTTTGTAACCTCAGAAAAGATTTGGAGAGAAAGAATGGCGAAAAAATTCAAACCACTTACATCGGTGCTGGTTAAACCTGCCGGCCCGGATTGCAATCTGAACTGTACCTATTGCTTTTATTTGGAGAAATCAGGATTGTTTCCTGAAACACCGCGCCACCGAATGAGCGATGAGGTGCAGGAAGAGATGATCCGTCAGGTGATGCAGCAGTCGGGCGATTCGGTTTCCATTGCCTGGCAGGGCGGCGAACCCACCTTAATAGGACTTGATTTTTACAAACGCGCCATTGAACTGGAAATGAAATACGGCCACGGCCAGACTGTGGGCAACGGACTGCAAACAAATGGAACTTTATTGAATCTGGAATGGGCAGAATTTCTGAAAAAATACGACTGGCTGGTTGGACTTTCGCTTGACGGACCGGAACACATTCACAACCGTTACCGTTTGGATAAAGCCAACAAAGGAACCCACAAAAAAGTGGTGGAAAATGCTCAAATGATGCTCGAAAACGGTGTAGCAGTGAATGTGCTGGCCACGTTGAATGACTATTCAGTGCAATTCCCAGATGAAACTTACAACTACTTTAAATCGCTGGGATTAACCTGGATGCAGTTTATCCCCATTGTAGAAACCGACCCACGAGATCCTTCCCGGGCGGCGTCCTTTTCTGTTTCGGCAAAAGCTTACGGCGAATTCCTCTGTCGCATTTTCGACCTTTGGCTGGCCGATTTTCAAAACGGACAACCCACAACACAGGTAAGGCATTTCGATTCGGTTTTTTATCCTTATGTTGGTCTGGAAGCTCCGGAGTGCACCATGATGAAGGAGTGCGGCCCTTACGTTGTAGTGGAACACAACGGCAATGTTTACAGTTGCGATTTTTTTGTTGACCCGAAATGGAAACTGGGAAACGTGATGACCAACCGGATAAACACCATGCTCAATTCGAAAAAACAACAGGCATTTGGCGCCGCCAAAGCGATATTGCCCGGTGAGTGCCGCCGCTGTCCCTGGCTTTCAAAATGTTACGGCGGTTGTACCAAAGACCGCATTAAAGACCCGCAGGACAAACGCAAACCACGGTTTTGCCAGTCGTACAAAATGTTTTTTGCCCATGCCGACCCCACCATGCGGATGCTGGCCGAAGACTGGAAAAAAAATCAACACGATATGCGGGAACGCGAACGCACCGGCGGAACATACAATGCGTTTAAGGATTTTATCAATTAAAAAAAAGCCCCCCGGAACCGGAAGGCTTTATATATTATTTCATAAAAATGTCCTTTTCTACTTGGCGTAACTTACCACGCGGGTTTCGCGGATAACTGTAATTTTTATCTGCCCTGGGTATGTCATTTCATCCTGAATGCGTTTTGAAATGTCGTACGAAAGCTGCTCAGTTTCCTGGTCGCTCATTTTATCAGACCCCACGATAACACGCAGCTCGCGACCGGCCTGTATGGCGTATGTTTTGGTAACACCGGGATACGAAAGTGCCAAATCTTCAAGGTCTTTCAACCGCTTAATGTACGATTCAACCACCTCGCGGCGGGCACCGGGACGAGCACCAGAAATGGCATCGCAAACCTGAACAATGGGAGCCATCAATGTTTCCATTTCTACTTCGTCGTGGTGGGCGCCAATGGCATTGCAGATGTCAGGTTTTTCCTTGTACTTTTCAGCCAGTTTCATCCCGTAAACAGCGTGCGGCAATTCCGGCTCATCGTCTGGAACTTTGCCTATGTCGTGCAGTAATCCGGCACGTTTGGCTTTTTTCGGATTTAATCCCAGTTCCGATGCCATGATTGCACACAAATTGGCTACCTCGCGCGAGTGCTGCAAAAGGTTTTGTCCGTAAGACGAACGGTATTTCATTTTTCCGATCAACCGAATCAATTCAGGGTGCAAACCGTGAATTCCCAAATCGATGGCTGTGCGTTTTCCGGTTTCAATTACTTCTTCTTCCACCTGCTTTTTTACTTTTTCAACCACCTCTTCAATACGGGCCGGGTGAATGCGGCCATCTGTAACAAGTTGGTGCAGCGCTAAACGGGCAATTTCGCGGCGTACCGGATCAAAAGCCGAAAGTACTATGGCTTCTGGTGTATCGTCCACCACAATTTCCACACCTGTAGCAGCTTCCAGTGCACGGATGTTCCGGCCCTCACGGCCAATAATGCGACCTTTTATTTCATCGCTTTCAATATGGAAAATAGTTACGGCATTTTCTACTGCCGTTTCGGTAGCTACCCGCTGAATGGATTTCACCACAATTTTTTTGGCCTCTTTGTTCGCTGTTTGGCGGGCTTCCTCCATAATTTCGTTGATGTAGGCCACTGCTTCCGATTTGGCTTCATCCTTTAAAGACTCTACCAACTGAGCTTTGGCTTCTTCAGCAGATAACCCGGAAATTTGTTCCAGCTTTTCCAGGTTCTGCCGATGCAGTTTCTCCAGTTCTTCGGTTCTGTGTTCCACCCGCTGCAACTGGTTATTCAGGTTTTCACGAATGGCTTCCGTTTCTTTTTTGGTAATTTCAAAATCACGAATGCTTTTTTGCAATTCATCCCGGCGCTGATTAACGTTGGATTCCCGCTGGCTAAGTTTATTTTCCAGTTGATTAATTTTGTTGTTTTTCTCCTGGATAAATTTTTCGTGTTCGGCCTTTAATTGTAAAAATTTCTCTTTCGCCTGGAGGATTTTGTCTTTTTTAATCACCTCCGCTTCACTTTTTGCTTCACTTATAATTTTCCGGCTTTTCTTTTTTAAAGCCTTATCCCAGGCGTAGTAAGCCAGGGTTCCACCCCCAAGAAATCCGGCAGCAAAACCTATCAGTATTTGTATCCAATCCATTGTTTTTATTTTAATTATTAACTATTAAAAAACCCGTAATCAATCACTTTGTTTAATCAAAGTAATTCAATACGGGCACTTGATAAATATTTAACTTTAATTCCCTATACTTTCACTATTTCTTTCAGAAAGTCTGAAATATCGTCGTTCAAATCTTTCAATCCATCTATAAAAAGAGACTTGTCTTCGCGTTGCAATATCTCGGTGTGGTTCAGCGCAATTTGAAACGCTGCCATGGCCAGTATATCCTGCGAATCTTTATTCCGAAACAGTTCACGGTATTTGCTCACTGTTTCATTCACCGTTTTTGCAGCAATCCGGTGTCTCTCTTCGTCTTTTCGATCGATGGTCAGCGGATAAGCCCGCCCTTCGATTCTGATATTTATTCTTTGTTGCTCTTTATTCACCGTTCATTATTTGTTGAGCAGTGCGATACATTTATCAATTTCCCGTACTAAAGTATTTATTCTCCTTTTTGCCTCACCGTCCTTGTCATTTCCTGCCAGAATACGGTTGGCAATTATCATTTTCTCCATTTTCTCACCCAAATCCGTTTTTTCCTGTTCGAGCCGGGCAATTTCCTGTGTCAAAACTGACACACTGCCTTGAAGCGCTTTTTTTTCGGCTTTCAGTTTTTCGTATTCCTGAAACATCCGCTGCACATTGGCCTTCAATTCATTCAGAAGCAAACGATCTTCTTCGGTCATTTTTGCTGCAATT
>NZ_JAWLCI010000092.1:0-12836 GCF_041687215.1 Mariniphaga sp. | reverse complement strand
TACAAATTATCGTACTCTTCAACAGGTACCTCGCGGCCCCTCGACCAGCCAATTTCGGTACCTTTTAAACTAACTGGTCCCCAGTGCACAAACATTCCAAATTTCATGTTTTGGAATTCTTTCAGCAGTTTTTTGTCGGTTTCATATTTTTGTGCCGGGGCATAAATCGTCAAAAAAGACAAAATGACAATTATAACTTGTTTCATTGCTATGAATTATTGATTTCCTCAAATACTTCATTTATTCTTTCCACCACTTTTTTCGCCATCTCCCGGCTGCCATCTTCTGTAAAATGCACATTGTTCGGAAGCTGTAAATCGGCCATCCGGGGCACCATAAAGGCATGAAGGTTGTTGATGAGAATTCCGTTTTTGTTCATGATTTTAACAGCCGCCCGGTTGTATTTTTGCGGCATTCCGGGTTTACGCAACGGGCCCTCCACTGTTTCGGGATAAGGAGTGGTAGTGGCAAAAATGAGTTTTGCGCCGGTGGCTTTTAATTTTTCAACAATTATTTCCAGATTCTTTTTGTACTGTTTGCGATTGGCTTGTTGCGGGTGTTTTGGGTTTTGGCTGTTTTCTCCGGTTACCGGATCCACATGTTTGATGTCATGTAAACCAAAATTAAAATGGATGATGTCCCATTTTTTATCGCCCAGCCAGCGGTCAATGTTTTCAACCCCTTTTGTTGTTCCGGCACAATTTTCAGGTTTCCCGTTTTCCAGCATGGGCCGAAATACGTTTGCTCTCCCTTTCAGATATTCCTGAACAAACGGTGTATATCCAATTGAAATGGAATCGCCCAGAATCAGAACATTCGGTAAATCATTCTGAAAGAAAGTAACCAGTGAATTTGGCCAAACTACGAGAGGCGAAAACATCAGGGTTTTTTGCAGAAAATCTCTTCTTGTAGCCATATTTTAACGGATTAGAATGTCAATGAATTGAAATTGGTTTATTGCTGCTAATCTAATAAATCTGTTTTTGAAAATTACGATTTTGAATGGAATTATCTATTTTAGGCGAAAATAGCTGAAATTGTCTTGTAAAATTCACAAAAAATTCGATTGCAATGCAAACTAAACCAGTCACTTTTTTATTCGTTTTTATCCTTTTTTTTACGTCCTGTAAACAGGAAAAAGTTTTTTGGCCCGAATCAACACAGGAATCGAAACCCTGGTCCCGGTGGTGGTGGCCGGGTAACGCGGTGGATAAGGAAAACATCAGCCGTGAACTGCAGGAAATGGCCGGTGCAGGAATCGGTGGGGTGGAAATCACTTCCATTTACGGCGTTCAGGGAGAGGAAGATCGGTTTATCGAATACCTGACTCCTGAATTTTCGGAAATGCTGAAATTCACCATCGAAGAAGCCAACAAACTGGGAATGGGTGTTGACCTTCCACCGGGAAGTGGCTGGCGCTGTGGCGGACCGTTTGTGACCCGGGAAAAAGGCCTGTGGTCATTGCGAATACACAGTTTTGAAGTGGCTGCCGGAGAAGATTTTCAGGTACCTGTTGAAATTGAAACGGCTGCTGCCCTGTCGTTTGTTGACGAAAATGGTAAAGTAACCATTTTAAGCCCTGAAGAATCATTTACTGCCCCGACAGCCGGAATCGTGTATCTGGCAGAACGGCTAAAAAACCGCGACATGGTGAAACGGGCATCGGAAGGCGGCATGGGCTGGGCCATTGATACGTTTAATGATGAAATTACCGAATGGTACCTGAACGAATTCTGGGAACGTTTAGGGATTGACGAAGGAATGTTGCGCTGCTTTTTCCACGATTCGTTTGAATATACCGGCGATTTTACTACCCATTTTACTGAAGAGTTTAAAAAGCGTCGCAGCTACGATTTGGCAGAATACCTGTATGTGCTGGCGGGTGATTTCAACGATACCGAAACCGTTGCCCGCGTAAAATCCGACTATAGGGAAACCTTGTCGGATTTGGTGCTGGAATCGTTTATTCAACCCATGACCCGTTGGGCGAACCGGCGTGGAAGCATGAACCGCAACCAGGCGCACGGTTCACCCGGTAATATTCTCGATTTGTATGCCGCCTGCGACATTCCCGAAACGGAGATTTTCAGGACTGTTGAACCGGGTACTGTGGATATTCTGGTTAATAAATTTGCTTCGTCGGCTGCGCATGTTACCGGGCAAAAACTGGTTTCTTCCGAAAGTTTTACGTGGCTCGACGAGCACTGGACGGTTACTCCGGCAGATATGATGCGGGCCACCAACCGGTTTTTTCTGGCGGGTGTCAACCACATGTTTTTTCACGGAACCTGTTATTCGCCCGATGATGCCGAATGGCCGGGCTGGCTGTTTTATGCTTCCACACAGATGAATAACCGCAATCCGCTGTGGCATGAAATGCCGGCGCTTTTCCAATACATCGAACGTTCGCAAACCATTATGCAGCAATCCACTCCGCAAAACGACCTGCTGGTTTACTGGCCATATTACGATGTGACTGCCAGCAAAGGCCGGCTGTTTAACAACCTGAATATTGATGGCGGCGACAATGCCCGCTGGTTCCGTGATTATCCGTTTGACAAACTCACACGAAGTCTGCTGGATGCCGGATACAGTTTTGATTATATTTCAGACAAGCAACTGCTGAATTGTCAAACGAAAAAAGGAGAAATTGTAACTCAGGGAAAAACTCAATACAAAGCAATTTTGCTTCCGGAAACGAAATACATTCCGGTGGAAACCTTGCAAAAGCTGACTGATTTTGTTGCTGAAGGCGGGAAAGTTTATTTCGATAAACAGCTTCCTGAAAGCGTTCCGGGAATGTCTAACCTGAAAGAAAGAGAAAAACAACTGGCAGATTTGAAATCATCAGCTGATTTGATTAATTATGTGGGTGATGTTTTCGAATTGCTTGACAATGCAGGAATTTCTGCAGAAAAATCGCTTGCCGAAAAGGGTTTTCATTTCCTGAAAATGAAACGTAATGACGAAGACTGGTATATGGTATTTAATATGGGAACAGAGCCTTTGGACGAGTGGGTGGATTTAAATGCAAAAGCGAAATTATATCTTTTCTATTTCCCTGAAACCGGAGAAATTACCAAGGCTGAAAATCAGGGAAACGCCGTACGCATTCAACTGGAGCCTGAACGAGCGGTTTTTATTCGCTGCACCAATAAAAAAACTGATGCTCCTGATTATGTTTATGTCGAACCAGAAACGGAAGCACAGGAAATTAAAGGAATGTGGAAAATCAGTTTTCTGGAAGGCGGGCCGGTTTTACCTGGCGATATTACAACAGCTGAATTGAAATCGTGGACAGAACCAGGAGACGAAGAAACATCGCGGTTTGCCGGAACAGCCCTTTATGCGGTTGAATTTGACTGGGAAAGCGAAACTTCCACCGGTTTTCTGGACCTCGGCGAAGTGAAGGATTGTGCCCGTGTAAAATTAAACGGAAAAGATTTTGGAACCCTTTTGGGACCCACCTTCAAATTAAAAGTGGACAATCTGCAACCGGGCAAAAACTTGCTGGAGGTTGAAGTCACCAACGTGGCAACCAACCGCATCCGCGATTTGGATATTCGCGGAGTAAACTGGAAAAAATTTCACGACATCAATTTTGTGAATATTGAATACCAGCCGTTCGATGCTTCGGGGTGGGAGGTAAAAGAGGCGGGATTGCTGGGGGATGTGAAAATAACTTCATTAAAATAAACTCGAAACAGGAAGGCACAGGTTATTCCGAAATAGATATTTTTACACCTTTGCGCTTTTAAAAAATTATTGATTAATCTGAAAAAGAATGAAAGAACCGAAAAAGCCTGTTGTATCGAAAAAGGTGTTGCTGCCTTTTATCCTTATTACCAGTTTGTTTGCCATGTGGGGATTTGCCAACGACATTACTAATCCGCTGGTGGCTGCATTTCAGACGGTAATGGAAATTTCCAACGTGAAAGCCGCGCTGGTGCAGTTTGCGTTTTACGGCGGTTATGCCACCATGGCCATTCCGGCGGCACTATTTGTAAAAAAATTCAGTTACAAAAAGGGTATTTTAATGGGACTGGCGCTATACGCAGTAGGTGCTTTGTTGTTTTTTCCCGCAGCTCAATTCGAAATTTTTGGGTTTTTCCTGGTTTCACTTTACATTTTAACGTTCGGACTGGCGTTTCTGGAAACCACGGCCAATCCGTATATATTATCGATGGGAGCGCCCGAAACTGCAACCCGGCGGCTTAACCTGGCCCAATCTTTTAATCCAATGGGTTCCTTACTGGGTATGTTTGTGGCTTCCAATTTTATCCTTTCTGCTTTGGAATCGGACAAACGCGACGCAGCAGGAGAATTAATTTATACCACTCTCGGAGAGGCTGAAAAAGCCGCCATTCGCACCCACGATTTGGCTGTTATTCGCGATCCATACATCATTCTGGGATTTGTGGTGATTGCCATGTTTATTGTTATTTTGGTGGCGAAAATGCCTAAGCGAGCCGGTGCTGATCATACCATTAAAACAGGGGATACATTCCGGCGGCTGTTCAAAAATGTAAAATACCGCGAAGGGGTGATTGCCCAGATGTTTTATGTGGGTGCGCAAATCATGTGCTGGACATTTATCATCCATTATGCTGATAACCTGGGAATTCCAAAAGCCACAGCCCAGAATTACAATATTGTGGCAATGGTTATTTTCCTTTCGAGCCGGTTTATAAGCACCATGCTGATGAAATACCTCAATTCGCGGTTATTGCTGATGGTTTTTGCCATTGGCGGCATGACTACCATAACCGGGGTTATTCTGATTCAGGGAATGGCCGGGCTCTATTTGCTGGTTGCAACCTCTGCTTTTATGTCACTTATGTTTCCAACTATTTATGGTATTGCACTCGAAAATTTGGGCGACGATGCTACTATTGGTGCAGCAGGCCTGGTTATGGCCATTGTTGGCGGTGCTTTAATGCCACCGATGCAAGGCGCTATTATCGATTTGGGAACAGTTGGTTCAATGCCGGCGGTTAACATTTCGTTTGTGTTACCGTTTATTTGTTTTGTGGTCATTGCCATTTACGGTTACAGAACATTAAAAGTACATCCAAAACTGGAATTCAAACAAAAGTGAAATTTGTTACCATAAAAGAGTCTCATTACCTTGCAGATTTATCGGTTTTGAAAAGCCGGCTGGAGTCGGAAGGCATTGAATGCCGGTTGAAAAATGAACTGACAACGCAGGTTTTAAATCATATTCCTGCATTTACGGTGGAATTGCAGGTGCCGGAATTTGATGTTGATCGTGTCCGGAAAATTTTAATTGCATCAGGTGAACTTTCAGGCTCAAAAACTAAACTCGTCTGTCCGGTCTGTGGTTCTGAAAAGATAAAGATGAAATTGAGTCTGAGAAAAAGAATTCAGGTATTTTTTGCAGCAATTACAGCAGCCCTTTTTATGGGAAATTTACCTTTGGATAAGGTTTTTAAAAATGCCCGATACAGGTGTTCAGATTGCGATAATGAATTTTAAAAATAGTTAAAGAAACAGAGGGAAATACTTATAAATATCTTTTCTGTGCAGGATACGAATCAGAATAATCTTTTCTCCGTCCAGTCTGAATCCGATTCTAAAATTTCCTAATCTGATTCGATATAAATTTTTGAATCCCGATAATTTTTTGATTGAAGTGATTTCTGAAAGGTTTTCAATTTGTTTAAGTATCTGAATCAAATTGACAACTTCCTGTTTTTGTTTTTTTTCCAACTTAACCAGATCCTTTTCAAATGACTTGTCTGCAATGATTTTCACTCCGTCAGTTTGTTTATTAATTCTTCCTCAGTCAGGTATTCCCCTGATTCTTCCTGGAGCATGGCATTTGCAAGGGCGATGTCTTCTTTTTCTTCAGAAGAAAGAATTTTAGCTCTGATATTTAACTTTTTGGCCAGTTCAACCAATAGTCTGATGTCAGAAGAATTTTTACTTTCCAGAATAATAGCTTTCATAATGTTTTAATTTGAATTCCAAATTTAATACATTAAGCTTACTTTTATCCTATAAAAACATTAAAGTTTAAAATTGGAAAACACCCGAAAAATAATCCACATCGATATGGATGCCTTTTATGCATCGGTGGAGCAGCTCGATAATGCGGAGTTGAAAGGAAAGCCGGTTGCAGTAGGTGGTTCGCGGGATAGGGGAGTGGTGGCTGCGGCCAGTTACGAAGCCCGAAAGTTTGGGGTACGTTCGGCCTTGTCGTCGAAAGTGGCCAAACGCAAATGCCCGGAACTGATTTTTGTGAAACCCCGTTTTGCCCGCTACAAGGAAATTTCAAACCAAATCAGGGAAATATTCTTTGAATACACCGATTTGGTGGAACCACTCTCGCTCGATGAGGCCTATCTGGATGTAACCTACGCTAAAAAAGGAAAACCTTCGGCTACTCTCATCGCACAGGAAATCAGAAAACGGATTTTTGAAGCGACAAATCTCACCGCTTCTGCCGGCGTTTCCTACAATAAATTCCTGGCAAAAGTGGCTTCCGATGTAAACAAACCCAACGGAATTTTTGTGATTACACCCGGTAAAGCGCAGGAGTTTATTGACAACCTGGAAGTACGCAAATTTTTTGGCATTGGAAAAGTGACTGCCGAAAAGCTCAATAAAATGGGCATCTGGTTTGGACGGGATTTGAAACAAATTGACCGTTTCGAAATGGTTCGGCTTTTTGGAAAATCGGGCAATTACTACTACGAAATTTGCAGGGGAATCGACCAACGTCCGGTAGAGCCATCCCGTGAAAGAAAGTCAGTTGGCGCCGAACAAACGTTTTCAACCGACCTTTTTTTGGAAAATGAACTGCAAGTGGAATTATTTCAAATTGCGGATATCCTTTGGGAACGTTACGAACGGTCGAATGTCAAAGCCAAAACCCTCACGTTAAAATACAAGTACGCTGACTTTGAACAGCACACCCGCAGCAAAACCATTTCTGGCTGGTTCACCACAAAAAATGAACTTGAAGTAGAAGCAGAGCAACTACTTCATTCCGAAAACTTTACCAAAGGCATCCGTTTGCTGGGTTTAACCTTTTCCAATTTTCAGCATGAAGAAAGAAACGAGCCAGTGCAGTTGACGATTGATTTTTAAACCGGTACTGCGGGTGCAGCGGATTCCGATCCGCTGATTAATAGAATGAGCGGATCGGAGATCGCTCCACCCGATCGCGGGAAACCACGCCACCCAAAATTTGCGGTCTTTTGTTTCAGATTTCTTGTTTTTGTCCGTTGTTTCCCTGTGAGCAACTGCCAGCCAAAATACATTTAATCGAGTATTATATGCCAAAGAAAGACTTTGCAAAAAACACTATATTTGTAAAAAAAGTTGATATGAGAACGCTTGCATTTCGGTTTAGTGATATTGTGGATAAAATTTACAGTTTATCCATTGAAGAAAAAGTAGAATTAAAAAATCTGTTAGAGAATAACATTGCCGAAACAAGAAGAAATGAAATAGCTACCAACTACGCAAAGACCCGGGAAGAGGAGAAATCAGGTAAATTAGAATTTCCTTCAGATATCAATGAATTAAAGAATATACTCTGATGGAGTTTTCGTTCAGTAGTTCATTCAAAAAGGCATTCGGAATAGAATTAGAAATTTGTAAATTATGAAAAAACTAAAACGTTTCATCCTTATTCTCCTGCTCATTTTGGTAGCTGGTTATCTTTTAGGTCCAAAACCTCCGAAGCCGGAACTGGACAAAGACCTTCCTTCACTACCGGCCAGTTTAAGAAACATGGAATCCTACATTGAAGAAAAAGAAGCAGAATATAGCATTAGGCCCGACAATGAATCGCGGATAGTTTGGGCAAATGACTCCCTTGTGGAACGCACCGATTTTTGCCTGCTCTATTTGCATGGTTTTTCAGCATCGTGGTACGAAGGTTATCCTGCAAATGTTGAGTTTGCAAAACATTTTGGTATGAATGCTTACTTGCCCCGGCTTGCTTCTCACGGATTAGAAACGGAAGATGCGTTGATTGATATGACTCCCGACAATTTATGGGAATCGGCCAAAGAGGCTTTGATGGTAGCGCGTACTTTAGGGAAAAAAGTCATTATCATGAGTACTTCCACCGGAGGAACGCTTGGTTTGCAACTTGCTGCCGATTTTCCGGAATATGTGGACGGTTTAATTTTATATTCGCCCAACATCAGAATTAATAACGGGGCTGCATTTTTGCTTTCAAAACCCTGGGGATTGCAAATTGGCCGGAAAGTTACCGGCGGAAAATACCGTGTTACCAGCGAAGATTTTGAGTCAAAAGATTGTCAGTACTGGTATTGCAAATACCGGATGGAAGCGGTGATTTTTTTGCAACAACTGGTTGAAGCCACCATGAATAAATCAACATTTAACCGGGTTACAACACCTGTTTTTCTGGGGTATTATTATAAAGATGAAAATAATCAGGATAAAACAGTAAAAGTAAGCTCCATGTTGAAAATGTTTGATCAATTGGGAACACCTTCTGACCGGAAAATAAAAGTGGCTTTTCCCGAAGCCGGCGACCATGTTATTGCCTGTGAAATTACTTCAGGTTCGGTGGATGAAGTCATTCGGGAAACGATTCAATTTGGTGAAGAAGTTTTGAACTTAAATCCGGTCAGGTAATTTTTGAGGCAGCCGGCTCATCGGCAAACCATATAAGTGATCCGTTTTTAGGTTCGATATAATAAGCTGGGAGCAGCCGGGCCGCTTCTTCGTTATTCATTATTTCAGCTAAACGCATCGACTTGTTTTCACCCGTAACCATAAAAAATATCCGGTTTGCATTGTTTAAAACCTTGCCGGTGAGGGTAATTCGGTTTTGTCCGGTAAGCGGATGTTTTGTAGCCACGCAGGTTCGACTTTCTTCAAAAATTTCCAGTTGGTCGGGGAAAATGGAAGCCGTATGGCCGTCGTCGCCCAAACCGAGCAGAACTAAATCGAATACCGGTACTTCACTCCTGTGGTTCAGATTTTTATTCATTTCGGCAGCATACCGTTTGGCTTCTTCCACCGGTGGATTTTCTCCTTTTATCCGGTGAATATTTTTTGAGGGAACCGGCACATGGGAAAAAAGAAAATCATTCGCCATTTTAAAATTGCTTTCGTCGCTGGTTGGTGTTACACACCGTTCATCTCCCCACCAGAAATGAATATGCTCCCAGGGAATATTGTCTTTGTGTTTTTTTGCCAGATTTTTAAACAGTTTTTTGGGCGTATTTCCTCCCGAAAGGGCAATATCGAATCGTGGTCGTGGCGAACCCTCCGTCATTTTTCGGATTTCGCGGGCCACTGCTTTACATACCTTTTTAGGTTTTGAATAAATTTTTACTTCTGTTGACGCTGCCATAATTTCAGATTTTTTGAACTAAATATAGGCTATTTATTTGTTTTTACAATTCACAATATGTCCCGTCGTCCGAAAGGTTTTTGCACGGAAAACGCCATTCTCCTTCCTGAATTAATTTGTCAGAAGATTCTGGTCCCCAGGTACCTGCAGGATATCCGTAAACCGGAATTTTCGGATTATTTTTCCAGGCATTCAGAATGGGTTGTACAAATTTCCATGCCTCCTCCACCGCATCGCCCCGGGAATAAAGTGTAGCATCTCCCTGCATACAGTCAAGAAGTAGCCTTTCGTAAGCCGAGGGCAGGCGAATTTCTGCCAAATCGGAATAGTGAAAATCCATGTTAACAGTTTGAACCTGAAATCCTGCGCCGGGTGTTTTCATTCTGAATTTCAGTAAAATGCCCTCGTCGGGTTGAATACGGATAACCAGTTGATTGTCAACCGGACCTGGCATCCCCATGTTGTTGAACAAATGGTGTGGTACCTGTTTAAAGTGAATGACTATTTCGGTAACCCGTGCCGGAAGCTTTTTGCCGGTCCTGATGTAAAATGGCACGCCACCCCAGCGCCAGTTATCAATAAAAAATTTCATAGCCACAAAAGTTTCAGTTCGCGAATCCGGGTCAACTCCCTGCTCTTCGCGGTAGCCTTTTACCTGGCCACCTTTAATAGTGGAACCGATATACTGACCTCTGACCACATAATCAGTGACCAGTTCTTCAGTAATCGGACGAAGCGATTGAAAAACTTTCACAATTTCGTTTCGGATGGCATCGGCTTCTATTACAACCGGGGGCTCCATGGCAACGAACCCAACCAACTGAAGCAGGTGGTTTTGTAACATATCGCGCAAAGCGCCGGAATGTTCGTAGTAGCCACCACGACCTTCAACTCCAAGACTTTCGGCAGAAGTTACCTCAACCCGTTCAACAAAATTGCGGTTCCACAACGGTTCAAAAATACCGTTGGCAAACCGCGTAACCAACATGTTCTGAACGCTTTCCTTTCCCAGGTAATGGTCGATGCGGTAAACCTGGTTTTCATTAAAGCAGTGCAGTAAATTCTTATTTAAATTCCGGGCCGAATCCAAATCGGTTCCAAACGGTTTTTCCACAATTATCCTTCGGAAATATTTTTCTGATTTACTCAGTTGCTGGTCGGCCAGGTTTTGTGCAATATTTTCGTAAACCGATGGGGGAGTGGAAAGGTAAAAAATATAGTTGGGTGCAATATTTTTATCTTTTCCCAGTTTCTTGATCCGCGATTTTAATTTTATAAAATCTTCTGGTTCGGTTGGGGAAACCGGTTCGTAAAAAAGCAATTTTTTAAACTCTGCAGTTTCTTTTTCTTCCGGCAAAAATTCATCTGCTTTTTTTCTGAAATCTTCATCGTAAAGTTTGGTACGCGACGCTCCCAAAACAGCAAATTTATCGGGCAGCAAATTTTGTTCGTACAAATCAAACAAGGCGGGAATAAGTTTGCGCCGGGTTAAATCGCCCGAGGCGCCAAAAATAACAAGTATATGGTTTTCCGGCTTTTTCATTTTCTATTATTTTCTTCTTCAACACAATAAACAACCACATTGTTTTCAATGAAAAAATAGTGAAATGCTAAATTAACTGGTGGCAATTGTTTGGACAGTTGTCCGGAAAAAAATCCTCCATTAGCATTCAGCTCAAATTTATGAATATTTATTTGTGATTTAAATTCAATTTCAGGCCAAACGGAAAATTTGAATGCCGCCTCTTTGGCACACCAGTACAGCATGCGCTGAAGTTTGGGTTGAGGTGAATTGTTAATGTCATTCAGCTCATTTTCAGAAAGAAATCGGGTTGCAATTTTTTCGGTGTTCCGTTGAATGTTTTCTACATCCACCCCTGCATTTTTTTTTGAAAGCAACACCACAGCCAAATCTGCCGAGTGTGAAATGCTGATAAAATGAGGTGTGTTTTTTAAATATGGTTTTCTGCCGGGAGTGTAACAAATTTCATTCTTTTCGCCAAGCATCTGTTCTAAAAGTAACCGGATAGAAAGGTATTCTTTTTTCCGGATTTCATATTTGAAAGATTGAAATTCTGCTTTTTCTTTTGCTGAAAATCGAAAATTCTGTTGCAGCGCTTTACTGGATTCCTGAAATTTCCAAATTCCTATTTTCCCAATTTCAGTATCGAAAACTTTTGCTTCCGGCATTATTTCCATTTAGTAGTTTCAATAATTTGGACTACATCGCGCTCCAGAAACTCAATTACCGGTTTTAGTGAATCGATATCGGGCGTTGCTCTGATGTAAAGGGCTCCACGTAAAAAGTGCCGGGTACTGTCGGTTAGGAAAAACTGGATGGGAGAAGCAGCATTTCCTTCAATCCGGTAAACGGTGCCGAAAACTTTTTCTTCAGGATTTACAAAAATGCGCTCTTCAATGGCATTGGCTTTTATGGAATGCTTGTAGGCCAGTTCGCGGGATTCCTCCATAAATTCTGCCAGCGATTCACGCGCTGGGTTAGTGTTGTTTTGTAAGTTGTAATACGAAATATGCACTTCGGCTTTATTTTCAGGAATTTCGAGGTTTATCCACCAGGGATGATTCGGATTCTGATAGTCAGGAACAATTTGCACGTATTCAGGAATATCAAACTGATAAGGAAACTGATTATTTATTGGCTGGTATTTTTTTTCGGGGAAACTAATTCGGAAAAACCCCCGGGGTTTGGGTGTAAATTTTTCTTTACAACCCACTGCAAGGATGACCAGAACCAACAGAAAGAGTTTATATTTCATGATGAATTTATTGCCTGATATAACGCAAAAATAAAGGCTTTATTTTATTTTGAATTACAAGTGACAGAATAACAAATATTCATTAACTGATTTGCACGCCAGTTAATGAATATTTTATTTGTAAAACCATTGACTTCAATTCAACGGTTGGTTGGAATTCGAATTTATTGCAGATTTAGAATGGCAAATCATCGTCGCCACCCGGTTCTTCTACTTCAGTTTCATTTGCGTTTTTAAATCCGGCTGACTCTGCTTGATTGCCTCCGTATTGGTTGTTATTATTGTCTCCTTGCTGATTGTCCGGGCGGGATCCCAGCAATTGCAATACATCCGCAACTATTTCGGTGGTGTAGCGTTTGTTGCCTTCCTTATCATCCCACGAGCGGGTTCTTATTTTACCTTCAATATACAACTGACGGCCTTTGGTTACGTACTTTTCAGTTACATCAGCCAGTCCGCGCCAAACAACAATATTGTGCCATTCGGTCGATTCAACTTTGTCGCCATTTTTGGCCACGTAACTCTCAGAGGTAGCTAAAGGGAAGTTTGCAACTGCAACTCCTGAATCGAGATGCCTGATTTCAGGGTCTTTGCCCACATTTCCTACTAAAATAACTTTATTTACTGCCATTTTTAAAATAATTTGGTTAACGATTTAAAAATACAAATTCTGAATTTAAGTTTTCCCGATTTAG
>NZ_JAWLCI010000091.1:0-13824 GCF_041687215.1 Mariniphaga sp. | reverse complement strand
GTGCTCTCTTTTCTTTTGTTCTTTATTTTAAAAATTGTTGATTTTAAACAAAATATGGGCTTTAAAGGCTCATTTAATAAAAATTATTTACGTATGAAAATAATAAGATTGGTAGCGTTGGTTTTGTTTGCCGCAAGTCTTTTTTTCACAATAACAGCTTACGGGCAGGAAACTTTTAAATCTACTTATTACGAACAGCGGAGAACGTTGTTTGAGCAGCTTCCCAACACCAAAAAGGAAATCATCTTTTTGGGAAACAGCATTACCGACGGAAGTGAATGGGCGGAACTGTTTCAAAATAAACGTATTAAAAACCGTGGAATTAGCGGCGATGTTACCGAAGGAGTTTTATATCGGCTGGATGAAGTAACTGAATCAAAGCCGGCGAAGGTTTTCCTGCTAATTGGAATTAACGATTTGGCCCGGAATATTTCGAAGGAAACCGTTTTTGAAAACATTTCCAAAATTGCAAGTTCCATCAGGGAGCAATCGCCAAAAACCAGGGTGTTTGTGCAAAGCATTCTGCCGGTGAATCCCACCTTTGATAAATTTACCGGACATTGTTCAAAAACAGAAGAAGTGAAATGGATTAATGGAAAACTGGAAGATTTTTGTGTGCAATCCGGGTTTCAGTATGTTGATTTATTTACGCATTTCAAAAACGAAAACGACGATTTTATGAATCCTGAGTTTACAAACGACGGACTGCACCTTACCGGCGAGGGGTATATGAAATGGGCTGAAATCATTAAGCCGTTGTTGTAACCCGGTAAACAAAACTTATTTCAAAAACAATTTTAAAAACAAATACCGAAATGATACCAAAATTTGAAGGACTGATAGCCGCACCGTTTACGCCCATGAATGAAAAGGGTGAAGTGGTTTACGAACGCATTCCGGCGTATTACAATTTTTTGAAACAAAATAAAGTGGTGGGCGCGTTTATCAACGGCTCCACCGGCGAGGGGGTTTCGCTTACCCAAAAGGAACGGATGAAAAGTGCGGAACAGTGGGTGGCCGCTGCCCGCGAAAATCCGGGAATGAAAATCATCAACCTGGTTGGCGGAACTTCTTATGCTGCGTGTATTGAAAATGCACAACATTCGGCAAGAACCGGAATGGATGCCATTGCGCTGCTGGCGCCCTATTATTTTAAACCATCGGGGGCCGGGCAACTGGCAGAATTTGTGGCCCGCGTGGCTGAAACCGTTCCGCAAATGCCGGTCTATTTTTACCATATTCCGGTGCTCACGGGCTGTTACGTCTCCATGTACGATTTTCTGAAAGAAGCAGCGCCTGCCATTCCCAACCTGGCTGGGATTAAATACACTCACGAAGATTTTATGGATTTTCAGAGCTGCATCAATTTTAGGAATGGCAAATACGACATGTTATGGGGCCGCGACGAGAATCTGCTTTCGGCACTGGTGCTGGGAACCCGCAGCGGTGTGGGAAGTACCTACAATTATGCGGCACCGTTGTATTATAAATTGATTGAAGCGTTTGACAACGGCGACCTGGTACTTGCCCGTAAATTGCAGCAAAAAGCCATCGACATGATTCGCCTGCTGGGAAAATACGGCGGCATTGCCACCGGAAAAGCGTATATGCGTTATGTTGGTATAGACTGCGGCGAGTTTCGTTCACCGGTTAAAAATATGAGCCACGACGATTACCGGAAATTTACCGAGGATGTTAAAACGCTGGCGATGGAAGAGGAATTCTCAAAATACATTTCTTCCTAACCAATCGGTTAGCAACCATTTGGTTAGTTTTTGAATTTGATGTGAAGTAATTATGATTCCGGAGGAATCACATGTTTATAGAAAAAATGTTTGTATTGAAGTTCGACCCTGGCCAGGGTCGTATAATTTAATTTATCCGGATTTTCTATAAACATTTAAATCCGCTGGATTTAGAACAAATTTTAATTTTTTATTTGAGAACTACGCTCAATAAAATTTTTCAAGAATATGGACTTTAGAAAATTAGAAATTCAGTATAAAAATGAACTCCTCAGCAACGTGGTTCCTTTCTGGGAAAACCACTCAAAAGACGAGGAGTTAGGTGGTTATTTCACCTGTCTCGACCGCGAAGGGAAGGTGTTCGATACCGATAAATTCATCTGGTTGCAGGGGCGGGAAGTCTGGATGTTTTCCACACTTTTCAATAAAGTGGAGCAAAAACAGCAGTGGCTCGACATGGCCCTTCACGGCGCTAAATTCCTGCAAAAGCACGGGCACGACGGAAACCTGAACTGGTACTTTTCCCTAAAGCGCGATGGAAAACCGCTGGTGCAGCCTTACAACATTTTTTCCGACTGCTTTGCCACCATGGCATTCGGTCAGCTATACAAAGCCACAGGCAATGAGGAATACGGGCAAATCGCCAAAAACACCTTCGAAAACATTCTGAAACGCAGCGACAATCCCAAAGGAGAATACAACAAACTGGTTCCCGGAACGCGGCCCTTGAAAGGGTTTTCGCTGCCCATGATTTTGTGCAACCTGTCACTGGAAATCGAGCACCTGTTGCCCGAACAACTGGTGGACGAAACCATTAAAAAAGTGTTGCACGAAGTAATGGAGGTGTTTTACCAGCCCGACTCAGGTTTGATTTTGGAAAATGTAAAACCCGACGGCAGCTTTTCCGATTCGTTCGAAGGCCGTCTGCTCAATCCGGGACACGCCATTGAAGCCATGTGGTTTATCATGGATTTGTCGGTGCGGTTGCAAAGACCAGAGCTTGCGGAAAAAGCGGTGGAAATTGTGCTTCGAACGCTGGAATATGGCTGGGACGAGGACTTCGACGGCATTTTCTATTTTCTCGATGTTAAAGGAAATCCTCCCCAGCAACTGGAGTGGGACCAGAAATTGTGGTGGGTGCACATCGAAACACTTATCAGTTTGATAAAAGGCTATGCACTTACCAAAAATGAAAAATGCCTCACCTGGTTTGAAAAAGTGCACGATTACACCTGGTCGCATTTTGCCGACCGCGTACACGGCGAGTGGTTTGGTTACCTCAACCGCCGGGGCGAAGTGCTGCTTCTGCTGAAAGGCGGAAAATGGAAAGGGTGTTTCCATGTTCCACGCGGGCTTTACCAGGTTTGGAAAACGTTGGAAACATTGAAATAAAAGATGTCTCCCGCAGATGGCGCAGATAAACGCAGATTTTTAAATCTTATTTTTGCGAAAATCAGCGAAATCAGCGGGAATTTTCTCTAATCCATATTATTATGCGCCATTCAAAAAAAATAACAGTATTCATTTTATTTCTTTTCTTATCGATTTGGAAAGGAGAAGTTGCAGCTGAATCATCCATCAATCAAGTCAGTCAGCGCAGTCTTCCGTTGTTTGAAAATGTATCTGAAATTCCGGGCAACGAAGGACTGGCCGGAGTTTTTGCCGGCGTGCACAACAATCTTTTGCTGGTGGCCGGCGGAACTGCTTTCCCTGAAGGAAAACCGTGGGAAGGCGGTAAGAAATATTTCTCCGACGCAGTTCTGGTTTATGAACGCACAGCAAATGGTGTTCAATTGCTGAACGTTGCTTCAAAGCTTCCGGTTGCCTTGGGCGAGGGTGCTTCGGTATCGTTGCCGCAGGGTGTGCTTTGCATTGGCGGCCAGTCGCCCGATGGGTTCAGCAACCGGGTTTTTTTGTTAGGCTGGAACGGCTCTTCAATGGATATTTCAGAATTCCCGGCGTTGCCTGTGGCGGTAAAAAGTCCGGCTGCAACTGCTATTGGAAATACCGTTTATGTGGTTGGCGGCGAAAGTGAAAATGGCGCAACCAATCAGTTTCTGGCGCTGGATGTGAACAATATTTCACGGGGCTGGCAAACCTTGCCCGATTTTCCGCTGCCGGTATCCGGTGCTGCTGCCGTTGCCCAGATGGACGGTCAGGAAGTAAGCCTGCATGTGTTTGGTGGACGGGCAAAAAAGGAAGGCGAAGGTACTACAACTTTTTATCCGTATGTTTTCCGTTTCCGGCCATCGGAGGGAAAATGGGAAAAGAAAAAAGATATGGAAATTCCACTGGCTGTGGCTTCGGTTGCATCCATTGGCGCCTCTCACATTGTGGTGGTTGGTGGCGATTCGGGTGAAACGTTCAATCAGGTTGAACGTGCCATTCACGCCATGCAAAACGGCGATGAAAACGCCCGGCAACTGCGCGATTCGCTTTGGATAAACCATTCCGGGTTTCGTTCAAAAATGAAAATTTACAATACGGTAACCGATGTGTGGTTTGATGCCGGTAAATGGGAAGGAACGCCTGTGGCCGTTGCTCCGGCTGTGGTTTGGAAGGGCGTTGTTGTTGTTCCCGGTGGTGAAATAAGGCCGGCAACCCGAACACCGCAATTGCACGAAATTCAGTTTTCAGTAAAACCGGTTTTCGGCTGGTTGAACTACCTGGTATTGGGGGTTTATTTTATCGGCATGTTGCTGCTGGGTTTCTTTTTTATGCGGCGCGAAAACAGTACCGACGACTTTTTCAAAGCCGGCGGACGTATTCCCTGGTGGGCAGCGGGCATCAGTATTTTTGCTACTACGCTCAGCGCCATCACATTCATTGCCATCCCTGCCAAATCGTATGCCTCCGACTGGCGCATGTTCATGTTCAACATGGCCATCATTATGGTGGCGCCTATTGTCATCCGCTATTTTTTGCCTTTTTTCCGAAGGTTCAATTTCGATACGGCCTATCAATACCTTGAGGCGCGGTTCAACCGGGCGGTGCGGTGGCTGGCATCGGCGCTGTTTGTGTTTTTTATGGTTAGCCGTATAGCCGTGGTGCTTTTTCTGCCTTCGCTGGCGCTTAATGCCGTTACCGGGTTCAGCATCTACTGGGCCATCATCATTATGGGTGTGGTTACCATTGTTTATTGTACCAGTGGCGGTATGGAAGCCGTGATATGGGGCGATGTGATTCAGGGATTTATTTTGCTGGGCGGCGCTTTTGTTGCACTGGCGTTTATGCTGGCGGGCGTGGAAGGTGGGCTGAGCGGCTTTTTTGAAATTACCGGCGAGCATCAGAAATTCAAAACCTTCGATTTCAGGTTCGATTTTTCACAGCCGGTGTTTTGGGTGGTGCTTATTGGCGGTTTTGCCAACACGCTCATTACCTATACCAGCGACCAGAGTGTGGTGCAGCGTTATATGACCACCAAAGATGAAAAAGCCACCGGGCGCAGCATCTGGCTCAACGGGTTTCTGAGCATTCCGGTTACCATTATTTTCTTTTTACTTGGAACCGGTTTGTATGCGTATTACACGTCCAACCCGGAACACATGTCGGTACTCAATCCCAACATCGATTCGGTGTTTCCACAGTTTATCGTGTCGCAAATGCCTGCCGGGGTGGCCGGTTTGCTCATTGCAGCCATTTTTGCGGCGGCCATGTCCACGCTGTCGTCCAACATCAATTCGGTTTCGGCAGTCATCACCACCGATTTTTACAAGGTGCTGGCAGCAAACGCAAATCATAAACGCAATATGGCGGTGGCACGCTGGTCGGGAATAATTGTTGGCGTACTTGGAATTGCGATGGCGCTGATGCTGGCCACCTGGAACATCGCATCGTTGTGGGACCAGTTCAATACTTTTCTCGGGCTACTCACCGCCGGGCTGGGCGCTTTGTTTGTGATGGGGATTTTCTTCCCGCGGATTTCAGGGAACGCTGCGCTTACAGGAGTTTTGGCAGGCATTGCAATTTTAATTCTCGTGAAAAACAATACCCCCCTTTCATTTCTGCTTTATGGATTTGTAGGATTGGTGGCCAGTGTGGGGCTGGCGCTTGTTTTCAGTTTTGTTTTCCCCAACCGGAAAGAAATTACAGGGTATTCGTGGAAAAGCAGAAAACGAGTTTAATTCCGGGTATTAGGTCAAGATATTTAGTATCAAACAACAATTAAAACTGAATTTGACTTTGTCTTGATACTTGATACTAAATATCTCGTGTCTCAACCTAAAACCCCTTCCTTTTTTCCTGTTCAGGAGCCGCCGCGGGGCGTTCGATTTTTTTCATGTCTTTACCTGAAGAAAACCGGTAGGTGATTTTGAGCCACAACGGTACAGTTGACAACTGTATTTCGCCTTTTGAGTAGTGACTGAAGTTATCGGAATGAACTTCGGTGCCCTGATAAGTGAAGTTTTTAACCAGAGGCAACCCGCTTACAATCCCCGCTTTCAGATTTTTTGAAAATGCTTTTTCCAGCGAAACGAAATAGAGCGCATCGCTGAATGTGTTCTCCTGGATTTGATTTGCCGGGCTGGTGTATTGAAAATTAATCGAAGCTGTAAGACCTTTTTTAAACGTTGCAAATGCCGAGAGCCCTGATTCCAAAACCAGTTGATGTTTTGATTCAATATGGTGTTCGTTTGCAAATTGATTGGGTTTGGAAAAGACATCAAAAATTTTCAGATAGGGATTAACTCCCACTTTCCCAAAACTAAGTGTACCACTTAGCTGGATTCCGGTTTGACGGATTTCGCCCAGATTGTTCTTCTGAACTTCAAAAAGGCCGGTTTCGTTTAAAAACATCAGATTCCGGATGGCATCAGAAGTTTTATGGTAAAACATCCGGGCGGTGAAAAAATGATTTTCAAACCGGCGGGAATACTCAAGATTCAACTGATTGTGCGTTTCGGGCCGGAGGTTTGCATTTCCTGAATTCAACGTAAAAGGATCTTCCACCGATGTGTAGGAATTCAACTGGTAAAATCCCGGCCACGAAACGGAGCGCCTGTAATTCAGTTTCAGGGTATGTTTTTCATTCAGGTTATAAATGGCCGAAAAATTTGGTAAAAGGAAAATTTCTTTTCTGGTTTTTTCTTCATGCAGTTTTGTATTCTGGTTTTCAAGCCGCAGTCCCAGGGTTGTTTCCAGTTTGGAAGTTTTGTAGCTGAACGTTCCGTATCCTGCAAAAACAGTTTCATCGTACCGGAATGTTGCCGAATTTCTGTCATTTAGTGTTGTGAGTCGTGTTTGGAATCCGGCGTTTAGTTTTATTTTTTCACTTACAGGAAGGGTGTAGTCCAGTTTAACATGAATATTTTGGTTTTTTGGCCGCATCTTGTTTTCATGAAAAGAACCGGTTTCGGAGTTACTGAAAAGTGTTGTATTTTCAGCTTTCAGGTTGTACAGGCTCATGTCGAGTGCCAGTTCATGTCCGGCAGTTTTATCGAAAAAATGATTGTACCAAAGCGAATAAAACCCACTGTAATTGAGGTCTGTATCTTCTTTTTCGGCCAGCCAGCCGATGGTTTCAGTGCCGGTTGAATTTACCTCAACATCGCCGTCGAGTTCCTGTGAATAGGGATTGTAAAACCCATAAAAATTCAGTTGGTTCCGTTTGTTAATAAACCAGTCGAAACCGTAATGAAACCGGTGTGACCATGTTTTCTGGCGCAGGTTTTGGGTAGAATTGATTTCGTTTATTTCAGGATTGCCGAAGATTTCTCTGCGGTACGATTCCGAAATGTTGAAATAGCGCAAATCTCCGTTATAGGAAGTAAACAGGTTGAATTTGCCCACCCCATAATTCAGGCTGTACGCAGGCGTTAGAAATATTTCGGAGCCGGAAGTGGGAATTTCCAGGTAAATATGGCCGTCCAGCCCGGTGTTGTTTTCCCTGGAAAGGACAATATTGACGACTCCCGTTACGCTGGCGTCATATTTGGCCGGGGGCGAACTGATAACTTCCACCTTGTCGATTTTGGAAGCCGGCAACTGGCTCAGAAAACTTCGGTCGCGCTCTTTCCCGTCAACCAGAATGATAATATTTTGGCTGCCTTCCAGCGAAATGTTCTGTTGCAAATCCACCTGCACACCCGGAACCAGTTTCAGGATGTCGGTTCCGGTGTTGGACGATTCATGCATTTTTCGGTTTACAAAAAACGTGGTTTTATCCGGCGATGGTTTTGCTTTTATACGTTCGGCAACCACATCAATATTTTTTAGCTGAACATGGGAGTTGAGTAACGGAACAGAGCCCAGATTCACATCTCTGTGCATTTCCACTTTTTTAATCCACGATTCAAAACCCAGCGCACTCACTTGTATTTGATAGGTTCCGGGAGCAATATCCTTTAAAATGAATTTCCCCGTTTCGTTGCCCGCCGCGCCATCAATCATTTGGGTTCGGGTTGAATCGAAAAGGGCAATGTTGGGAAAAGCAACGGCTTCATTGTTTTCAACGGAAACTATTTCGCCGGAAATGGTGAAACCGGATTGGGCCGAAACCAGTGAAGGATATAAAATATATACCAGTACCAAAAGTTTAAAAAGAATGGTTTTTTGAATTTTTTTCGGGTTGTTCTTTTTCGTTTTCATGTCGTAAATTTTTGATTTCGACACAAATAGACGGAAACGAAATGAACCAGACTAATTTCCGGGATACGATGCAAGCTTTTGTTGCAGACTGATAAAATTGGCGTTTGGAGTTGTTACAAAAGGTAATATTCTGTGATGAACGGATTAACTGAATTGTCTGAAAAGCTGGCTGAAAGTACGGGTATTGTTTCTGGAAACCGGAATTTCGCCGTCGGTTCCCTGAAGCCTTAACCGGTACCCCAGACTGTTGCCTTTTTTCGATTTGATTTTTTTCAGGTTGACGATAAAGGCCCGGTGCGTTCGTACAAAAAACGGAATATGCGCGAGTTGCTGCTCCACATCGGTAATGGAATTGCGAATGACTTTTTTCTGCACTTTATCGCCGGAAAGTAAATAGAAATTGACGTAGTTACTGTCCGATTCGGCGTAAATAAACTGGCTGGGATAAAAACTGAGCGACTCTTTTTTGAGTTGCGAACTGATTTGAATCAGCTCTTCAACGGTTAAAGGACTTCCTGAATCTGATGAAGCGCCATATTTCTCTTCAGGTGAAATCCAATAGAGGTAGTTCAGTGCGGTAAAAAACAGAAACGGGATGATGCCTATGAGGAAAGCATTTTTCACCGAGTCGAGAAATGTGGGGAAGTTCCATCTGTTCGCGGGTTCTTCCAGAATAAAAGCAGCAAAATAAATGACCACGCCGAGGGCAAACAACAGAATAGAAATGGCAAGCAATTCTTTGGCGAATGTCCATTTGGCCTTATTTGAAAAAAATTTGATTCTGACCAAAAGGTTAATCCAGCCAAAAAGCGAGGCACCTGAAATAAAAGCATAAACGGCCATGGTTGCTTCGTAACCCAGAAACCGGCTTGCATGGGAGCCAAGCGGTTTGTAGAGTAGTGCAAAAACCAGGGTAAAACCTGCAATGAGCAAAGCCCCGTAAAGCGGGCGCTTTATGATGAAGTTCTGAGGAAATTCTTCGGATAACAGTTTTTGCAGTCGCATTTTACTTTTGGTTAGCTGAAATTTTCAAGGTGATTTGGGTGTAAAAGTAGGTATTTGAGCATGAAGTATCAAGGATATTAGTATCAGGTATCAAGACCAAAGAACTTATTCTGTTTATTGTCTTGATACTTGTGTCTTAACATCTATTATCTGCATTGTTACTTCGAAATTTCCAGCATCCGTTCGATGGGGATGCGGGCTTTTTCAATCACATCGGCAGGTAAAGTTACTTCCGGCTGTTCGTATTTCATACAGATGTAAAGTTTTTGCAGGCTGTTCAGTTTCATGTATGTGCAGTCGTTGCAACCGCAGGTGGAATCGACCGAAGGCGCCGGAATAAACAGTTTGTCGGGACTTGCCTTTTTCATTTGGTGCAGAATGCCGCTTTCGGTGGCTACAATAAATTTTTTGGCCGGGCTGCTTTGGGTATAATTAAGTAATGAGGTGGTAGAGCCAATATGTTTGGCCAACAGTAAAACAGGTTTTTCACATTCGGGGTGGGCAATAAATTCCGCCTCGGGATACTGGTCCATTAGGTCGATGATTTTTTCCACCGAATACTGTTCGTGCACCATACAGGCGCCATCCCACAAAACCATGTTTCTGCCGGTAACGCTGTTCAGGTAGTTCCCCAGGTTTTTGTCGGGGCCGAAAATCAGTTTTTCATCTTCAGGAAAACTGTCGATTATTTTTTTTGCGTTGGCTGAGGTACACACAATGTCTGACATGGTTTTTAATGCTGCGGTGGCGTTTACGTAGGTAATTACCTTGTGGTCGGGGTATTTGGCTTTGAATTCGGCAAAAGCTTCAGCCGGAGCCGATTCGGCCAAAGAACAACCTGCTTTCAAATCGGGAAGAATGACTTTTTTACCGGGATTGAGGATTTTTGCAGTTTCGGCCATAAAATGAACGCCCACAAAAACAATCATGTCGGCATTGGTTTTGGCTGCTTCCTGTGCCAGTCCAAGACTATCGCCCACATAATCGGCAATGTCCTGCAAATCACCTTCCACATAAAAATGGCTAAGGATAACCGCATTTTTCTCTTTTCTGAGCCGGTTAATCTCTTCCACCAGTTTTACATTCGGATTTACCGGTTCGTCAATGAAACCTTTCTCCTCCAGCATCCGATCTATTTGTACCTGTTCCATTTGTGTCATTTTCTGAATGTCCCCATTGAATCAGAAGGCAAAAATAGAAATTCATTTGCAAAAAAACCGTTTTAAGTCTGAATTGTTTGGCAATTTTCAATAATAAGAAGCTGTGGCAGTCACCTTGATATAAAAGAGATGAAGAATTTTCCGCTTCAAAACAAAAAATATGGCTTGAATATTTTCGTGACAAACAATTAACAGAAGTATCCAATTTACTAATGATCCTGTTTGTTGTATAAATTCTGAAAAATGGATTGAAGCTTGAATGCCGTTAATCTGCAACGTTTTGTATGGCAAAATTTTAAATACCGGAAAGGAAAAAGAATTTTTAACCAACAAGTTTCGGATTATTTCTTAGCTCTTCCTTTTCAATATCTTTAAAATACTTCACGGTTCCCACCTTCAACTCAAGTGTTGCGTCTTCGTCGCAAATAATCATTCCTTTTGGATGAAGTTGCAAAACGGAAACGGTCCACATGTGGTTAATTCCTTCTTCCACCACTTTTTGCAGGGCGCGAGCTTTATTGTATCCTTTTACAATGATTAACACTTCCTTCGCCTGCATTATCGTGTCAACGCCCACGGTGAGTGCTGTTTTCGGTACTTTATTGATATCGTTGTCAAAAAACCTGGAATTGGCTACAATGGTATCGTAAGTGAGTGTTTTGATGCGCGTTTTCGATTTTAGTGAAGAACCCGGTTCATTAAAAGCAAGGTGCCCATCGGGCCCAATTCCACCTAAAAACAAATGGATTCCGCCAGCGCGCTCAATTTTCTGTTCGTATGCTGCACATTCCTTTTCCAAGTCGGGGGCATTCCCGTTCAAAATGTTAATGTTTTCCCTTGGAATGTCGATATGATTAAACAAATGCTTGTCCATAAAATAGTGGTAACTCTGCGGATGATCTTCCGGAATTCCAACGTATTCATCCATGTTGAATGTAATAACATTTTGGAACGTCAGCCGGCCCTGTTTCACCAGTTCAATAAGTTCATTGTAAACACCAATGGGCGATGAACCGGTAGGCAATCCCAAAACAAAAGGCTTTTCGGGTGTTGGGTTAAACTCTTTGATTTTGTTTGCCATGCAATAGGCAGTCCATTTGGCCAACTGCTGATAATTTTCATGTATTAAAATTCTCATAATCTGTATTTTTTTAATCTATTCCGATTTCACCAGATAAAAAGGAATTATCAATTAACCATTATTGCTTGTTCTTCAATTTCAATAAAAAGTTAAAAAATACCCTCCATGGATTTTCCCAAATTTGAAGCCGCCTCAAGAAATTGCTTTACGTTGAGTTCGCGTAAATAAACCATTCCGTGGGTAGCTCTTAACAGCGGTGAGCTATTTTCGTAAAAGAAATTTTTACCCAGCAGAAACTGAATTTGCTTATGTTGTTCAAACCAGGTACGTTGGGTAAGTTCGCTGAATTTTCCATCGAGCTGGTAGCTTGGGAACGAAGCATTTACCTGCGTAACGTAACATTCGGAGAATGATTTGTCGAGTGTTGCCAAAGCGTTCAATGAAACCGGCACAATTACTTCCACATCCCACGGATTGTATTTAAACCAAACATTCCGGTAACCCACAATGCGCAGGTTGCTTAAATCTTCCTCCTTGTTCCATTCTTCCACTGCTGCAGCAATGGCCTGAAGTACTTTGTAATGTGTATCGGGGCCGCTTCCCTGCGGATCCATTGCCAGGCTGATTACAGTAGGTTTATATTTTCGGAATTCTTCCAGGATGGGCAATATATCATTTTGCATATCTGGCTTGCTTCCAACCACATTTTTCTGATAAAATCCAAGGCGGAGGTGATGAACATTCTTCACCATAATTCCGTAATGTGCCCAAACCAGTTCCTCTTCAAACTCTCTGATCATTCCTTTTAGTTGCTGAATTTTTGGAGGATTTTTGCTGCCGTCGTAACTGCTTTTAAGGTAATCCAGCACTTCGTTAATCACTTCCCGCAGGTTCTCTTTGTCTTTTACTTTCCAGATAGAAACCAGGGCACGCACCAGCCGGTGGCAAACTCCTCGCCTTTTTTCTTCCGGATTTTGAGCAGCAATGTTATCGAGGTAATGATAAATGTCTTTATCCCATTTGTATTGATATCCTTCTATGAAAAAGTCAGGATAATTGATCATTTCTATTTTCTCCTGATGAATCAGAAATTTGGTGTCTAAAAGCAAATCATACAAAAAATGGTTGGTTACAGCCGTGTAACCGGAAGTTAATACAGAAAAGTGCAGTTCGTTGCTGGCATCGCGTGACTGCCGGTTTGTTAACGGCATAATTCCCAGCATAATATCGTCGTGATGCGGACCGGTGTGGTAATACACCTGGTTAGTTTCTTTTTGCATTCCGCGCTGGAGTTTTGCAAGAATTGAGTCAATTACCGATTGTACTGTATTTTCATTCAGGCCTGGAATCTGGCTACAATATTTATCAGTTTTCAAATCGTCCAATTCGAGTTTGCCACCAAACTTGTTTATTTTCCGGCACAACTCCATAACAGCACGTTCGGTTTTTTGGTGGGTCCACGGGCCGCTCTGGTAATATTCTTCCACGGCATCATCCAGTTTCACTGCCGCACCATCAGTTAAATAAAAGCGGCTGTTTTTTAACCGTTGAAGCGACGTGGCCGGATAAACCACAGTTGGCTCATTTTCCAGCGAATTTTTAATGGTTTCGGCAATGGCTTCACCAGCGGCATAAATAATAGCTTTGTTGTCAGGATTATATCCAAGGGTTCCCAAGCCGATGGTAATTACCAGCCTGTTTCTTGAAACTTCAATTCCTCCCAAATCGGTTGCTGTAACAGCCTGTGTTTCGAAATTGGTTTGTGCCAGTCTGGTAGTGGCAAAGTGGTCTGAACCGCGGGTATTAAATGCAATATGCCCGTCGGGGCCAATTCCACCCAAAAAGAATCCGATACCACCTTTTTCCCTGATTTTGTTTTCATATTCGGTACACCACTGGTCAATTTTAAATATGGATTCCTGCTGAAGCAGTTCCTGTTGTGTTTTTGCTTCGCGGAAACGCAAGGATAAATCGATGTTAAAACCCGGAAAAACTTCGCTAAAATGTTTGCCCTGAGCCAGCTCAATTTCATCGGAGTTGATTAGCAGCGCTTTATTTAAATCCAGTCCGAATCCTTCGATATAATTTTTCAGAATAAAATTATTCAGGCTGTTGTGCTGCTTTGAACTGATGGGATAAAAATCGCCCATTTGAACAAATTGCAACTCATTAAGTGATGGTTTTTTTACATCGGCCAAACCATACTTTTTGCGGATATCTTTTCCTTTCTGGTTGTCCCAGTTGT
>NZ_JAWLCI010000090.1:0-14434 GCF_041687215.1 Mariniphaga sp. | reverse complement strand
CCTGGAAGTGATGTTTTTTGTCGAAATCTTTATTTGTAACGACTTGAAGATAAGTAATTAACATCACTTTTTCTAATTTCTAATTTACTTTTTTAAGTTGTATAATATCACTAAAAAATTGCGTCCATATCAATTTGATAATAATCTGTTTGCAGGTACAATTTATTACAAATAAATATAAAATACAATTATATCTTTAAATATTTTGTATTTCAATTTATTTTTGCAGGCTTTAGTTTGAAAATTTAACCGAAAACGTAAATAACTGAACTACATTGCCCTTTATGTAAAATGCTTTTCAACCACGAAATTTTTCCGTGCATTAATCCTTTAAACATAGGCAGGTTCGATTTTTTGTATTTTTCGCTGAGGAGCGAAACATAAAAAGAATCGAACGGCATGGTGTGAAGTGATTGGAGTTGAAATCCATGTTTTTCGCCAAACAATTTCATCTGTTCCGGTCCAAAATGCCACAAATGGCGGGGAACGTCCCAGGCTGCCCAGTATTGTTTGTAGTGACGCGCATCGTGCGAAGTGTGATTTGGAACAGCAATTATCAACTTCCCTTCCGGTTTTAACAAGCGGCCAAAAGTTTCCATATTCTCATCCAGCCGGTGAATGTGTTCCAGCACGTGCCAAAGTGTAATGGCATCAAAACTTTCATTTTTGAACTGAAAAAGTTGTTCCGTTTCTTCAATATCCAGGCCGAATTCATTTTTTGCAAAATCGCGGGCATCGGCACTTTTTTCGGTACCGGAAACTTTCCAGCCGTGGGTTTTCATTTCATTCAAAAAGAAACCGGTTCCGGTTCCTACATCAAGTAATCGTCCGGTTTTCAGCCCCGTTGCTTTTTCAACCAATCGTCGTTTGCGTCCAAGCATGTAGCTGCGTACCTGGTGGTAAACCGCATTTACCAGGCCTTTTGAAGTGTTGGAATGTGAAATGTACTCCTCACTTTGGTAATAGCGGCCAATATTTTCTTCATCTTCGGCATTGGCCGTGAATTTGAATCCGCAGCCGGTGCACTCCCCTATTTCAAACTGTTCTTCCGAAACAAAAAAATCGGTGCAGGTAATAAACGGTTTAAACTGGCTGTTGCTGCAAACCGGACATTGGTCGATTTTAAATATTGCCATTCTGAAAATTTTGCCGAAAGGTAAGGGTTTTAATTTTTCTCAGTATTTATTTCCCGCTGATTTGGCAGAATTTCGCAGATAAAAAAATCTGCTTCTATCTGCGAATTTGCAGGAACTTAAAGACACTATTCAATTCTGAATCGCGCTGTAACCTGGTAGGAAATAGTAATATTTTGCACCTCTTCAACGCTTTCGTAAGCCATTTCATCCGCAGCCATCATCATGTTTTTGGCCATGTAGGGACGGGAATAACCATCGTTCATCTCATTTATGGAAAGCACCTCGCCCAGTTCTTCGCCCAAACTTTCAACCAGGTAGGCGGCTTTTTCCCGTGCATCTTTCAGTGCATCGGTTTTTACCTGTCTGCGGAACTTTTCGATTTCAGAGTGACTCATTTGACCTACATTCAGTGAGCGGATTCCTTTGGAATCCACCAATGTTGACAGTTCGTTCACTTTTGAAAAATCGGTAATTTTTACTTCCAGATTTTTGCTAAACAAAAATTCTTTGCCCTGCTGCCGCCAGTAGTTGCCCATACTGCGCACCCTGATGTCTTCTTTTTCAATGCCGGCTTTACGCAAACTTTTAATCAGGCCGTCTTCAATTTTGGCCAGCGGCACTTTGGTTTTGTAATCTTTGGGTTCTTTGTTTTTCTGAAATTCCTCCTCGAAATACTCCTGAATGGTAATGGATAAAATCATTTCATCAGGCTGCACCTCCATTTCGGCACTGCCGCGAACTTCAATAAAACGCACTTCTTCGTTGTTTTGTGCTGATATCGTCATCGCAAAAAATAAAACTGTGATAAAAAATAATTGTTTCATGGCATTTTGATTTAAAAGAAAAACAACTGTCAAAAAAGATACCACTTTTTCTGACAGTTGTTCTAATAAAAAAAATGTTTTTCCTGTTTATTAAAATTTGGGAATAACCCGCATCAGATAATAAGCATGGCATCGCCGTAGGTTCCAAACCGGTATTCGTTTTTCAGCGCAATCTGGTAAGCTTCCATTACAAAATCGTATCCTCCAAAAGCGGCCACCATCATTAAAAGTGTTGAGTATGGTAAATGAAAATTGGTAACCATGCGGTTAGCCACACTAAATTCGTAGGGCGGAAAAATAAATTTGTTTGTCCAGCCTTCAAATGGTTTCACAAAACCCTGGGTTGAAACTGAACTTTCAAGTGTCCGCATCACAGTAGTACCCACAGCACAAACATTTTTCCGCTGCGTTTTGGCATCGTTTACTTTTGTGCAGGCTTCCTCTTTAATCCAGATTTGCTCCGAGTCCATTTTATGTTTGGTCAGGTCTTCCACATCAACACTTCTAAAATTTCCCAACCCAACATGCAGCGTAACATAAGCGAATTCAGCTCCTTTAATTTCAAGGCGTTTCAACAATTCGCGGCTAAAATGCAGACCGGCAGTAGGTGCAGCAACGGCCCCTTCGTGTTTGGCAAAAATAGTCTGATACCGGTCTTTGTCCTCAGGTACCACTGCCCTGTTAATGAACTTTGGCAGGGGAGTTTCGCCAAGATTATACAATGTTTTTTTGAATTCGTCGTAAGGTCCGTCGAATAAAAACCGAAGAGTACGGCCACGCGAAGTTGTATTGTCAATTACTTCTGCAACCAGGTTGTCGTCTTCACCAAAATACAATTTGTTGCCAATGCGTATTTTTCTTGCCGGATCAACCAGAACATCCCACAGCCTCATTTCGCGGTTCAGTTCCCGAAGCAGGAAAACTTCAATTTCGGCACCGGTTTTTTCTTTGTTTCCATATAATCTGGCCGGGAAAACTTTGGTGTCGTTAAAAACAAATACATCGCCATCGTTAAAATAGTCAACAATGTCTTTAAACATTTTATGTTCGATGGTACGCTTTGCCCTGTTCAATACCATCATTTTCGATTCGTCCCTGTTGTATGCCGGGTGCAATGCAATTCTTTTCTCGTCTAAATCGTACTTGAATTTTGATAACTTCATGGGCTGCTTTTTTATTCTTTATTTATAATTAACAATTTAATACTGTTCTCTCCTAATTTTAAGGGAATCCTGAATTCGGAGTCCCGTTTTACGTGCCATTTTTTAATTTGTTACAAACGAACCTATATTTTTCATAAAATATTCTGCTGACATGGCATTTTCAACCCTGAATTCTCCAATTCGCGTTCGGCGCAATGCAGTGAGATAAGCACCGCACTTCAACTCCTCTCCTATATCGCGTGCCAATGCCCTAATGTAAGTTCCTTTGTTGCATACCACCCGAATAGTCACAAAAGGTAAATTCACCGATTCGGTAACAATATTTTCAATAACAATTTTCTTGGGATGAAGTTTCAAATCTTCACCATTTCGTGCATAATCGAATGCCCGTTTCCCTTTCACTTTTACAGCAGAAAAAACCGGTGGTACCTGTTCCGTTTCACCTAAAAATTTTTGCAGTACTTTTTCAATCAATTCCTGAGTAACATGGCTTATATCAAACTGGCTGTCTTCTTCGGTTTCCATATCGAAAGACGGAGTTGTTGCCCCCAGTTTAAGCGTAGCCACATATTCCTTTTTCCTTTCCTGAAATGATTCGATAAGTTTAGTTGATTTTCCGGTACACAGAATCATTAAACCGGTTGCCAGCGGATCGAGCGTTCCGGCATGACCCACTTTTAGTTTTTTAATTCCCAGTTCCCGGCAAAGCCCGTTTCGAACCCGCTGAACCAAATCAAACGAAGTCCATCCGAGGTCTTTATCGAACAGCAAAACCTCACCTCCTAAAAAATCGTACGTTTTTTTTAGGTCAGACATTCACAAACATTTAGTTTACAGTATTTTAACAAATTGAAAAATCAGGCTGCAAAGATAGCAATTAACCCGATAATTAAGCAGTAAACAGCGAAATAAATTAATTTCCCCCGTTTTACTACCTTAATCATTAACGAACATGCCAGCAGGCCCGAAATAAATGCAGCTACAAACCCAACCAAAAGTGGAACGGTTCCGATAGCTGATTTTTCGGAGAAATCTCCCCCAACCAAATCGAGAAAAGCAGCCCCCAAAATAGGAACAAGAACCATAAGAAAGGAAAACCGTGCCACTTCGTCTTTTTTGGTTCCCAATAAAAGTCCGGTTGCAATGGTTGCTCCGCTGCGCGAAATGCCCGGCATTACGGCCAAAGCCTGGGCAATGCCGATAATAAATGCTTTTCCCCAGGTAATTTGCATTTCCCGTTTTTTAGCGAAATGGGCAAAAGAAAGCAATCCGGCAGTTATGAGCAACATGCTGCCAACAAGTATCAAATTCCCGGTAAATAACTGCTCAATCTGTTCGGCAAAAAAAAGTCCCAGTACCAAAACCGGGAGTGCTGAAAAGAGTAGTTTAAAAATGTATTGCGTAGATTCGTTCCATTGAAAGGCGAACAAATCAGTCAGTAATTTTACAATGTCTTTTCTAAAAACAACCAAGGTACTTAAAACAGTTGCCACATGTACAGTAACTGCAAAAAGCAAGTTATTTTCGGCTTTTACCCCTAAAACAGCATGGCCAATTTCAAGATGCCCGCTGGAGCTAACAGGTAAAAACTCAGTAAGACCCTGCAAAAGACCGAGGATCAGCGCCTGAATTTCGTTCATTATAAATATTTGTTAAGCGTCCTTTTTAGGTTTTTTCAGAATAGCGTAAATTTCAAAGAGAAAACCAAACAGCAAAAGAAGCGGTGCCAGTGTAATTCGTCTAAAACTGAAAATATCAGGATTAAAAACATTTGGATCGTCGCTGCCTCCGCCTATCATTAATATGAAACCGAGAACAATAATACCGAATCCAATAGCCATCAACCGGTAGTTTTCTTTTCCCAGTGCAAACCCAACTTCGCTTGTGGTTTTATCTTTTGTTGTTGCTTTCTTTTTCATAAAGGGCAAAGATAGTTAATAAAATAATTCATCAAATTTCAATTTAAGGAATTTGTTTACTGCCAGCCAGGTTGACACATGAGAAATGGCCATTCCCAAAAAAATAACCAACAGGAAAACAGGGCCAAGAACTTCAAAATCGGCAGGATCTATTATTCCACCCAGCTCTTTTCTGAACGAAAAAATGGCCCCAAACAATAATACATTTGCTACCAGACCGCCCAAAATTCCCAAAGACAAACCTCGTCGTAAAAACGGTTTCCTAACAAACGAACGCGTGGCACCAACCAGTTGCATGGTGTTTATGGTAAACCTTTCGGAGTAAATGGAAATACGAATGGTGTTGTTGATGAGAGAAATAAAAATGAATCCCGTCAAAGCACAAACAACGAGTAAAAAAAGGCTGATTTTCCTTACATTATCGTTTATAACTGCCAGTAAATCTTTTTGGTAATAAACTTCTTTTACCTGAGGGTGATTTAAAAATTCTTTTTCAATAATTAACAGGCTGTCCGAATTGGTATAGTGTGCGAACAATTTTACATCCATAGAAGCAAACAGCGGATTAAACCCCAGGAATTCCGTAAAGTCTTCACCCAAATCTTCAGTCAACTCGCGTGCTGCCGTTTCTTTATCGATGAAACGTGTAGATTTCACATAATCAGTTGACTCGAGCGCTTTTTCAAGCCGTTGAATGTCAGCTTCCTTTAATTCTTCATTTAAAACCAGAGTAAAACCAATCTGTTCCCGGACATAATCAGACAACCGTTCGGCATTGGCCAGAATTATGAGTAAAGCGCCAAGCATTAAAAGTACCAGCGATATGCTCACGGCCGAAGTTAACCACGAACGAAAAACCCTTTTTTTTATTTTTGCCGGCTTTGGCGCCTTCATTGCTAATTATAATAGTTTCAGCAAAATTATAAAAAATAAATCACCTTTTTTTATACCTGCAAGTATTGATCGTAAAGTTGATTTATGGATTTTGGTTCGCCAATAATGGTAAGTAAATCGTTTTTGAGTAACCGGGTATTTCCGTTGGGTGCAAAGGTAGTACCGTTTCGTTCAACAAGAGCAACCAAAACATCCGCCGGATATTTTATCTCTTTTAGCTGTTTGTCAATCATTTCAGACTGAATTGTGCCTGGCAGCAGTTGAATTGTAATGTACCGCTCGTTATGCAGCAGGTACTCTTTTATTTCACGCTGACTTTTTAACTCCAGCATTTCACTTACAAAATTTTCTCGTTCAATAATATCAATTAACCGCGACAACATGCGCAACTGTTGGCGAGGTTCATTTGACGGATTGACCAAAAAGAAAAACACATTAATGTAATCTTCTGAGGAAATTCCATTTTTCACAATAGGCTTGTTAATACCCGATTCAGAAAACACGATGTGAAGCGATGGGTGATCTATCCCCTCATTTTTCGCATATAAAACTGAAACTTTGGGTATCACCAACGCCGGGTCAATACTTGTTGCAACAAGGAATTCTTTTTTCAATACCTCTTTTGTTACATGCATTTCGGCAGAAAATATCCCCGACACATAGTTTAACAAGTGCTCAAGGTCAGTATCCTTTTCAGCATGAGTGATTCTTGCTCTTATAATTGTTTCATCAAACGGATCGCCCTGGCGAAGTCCTTTTTCTTTAATGATACTCATAAATTCACTTTCCAGTTCGGAATACTGATATTTTCCCAGAAGGGCAAACCAATGGAAAATTGCGCCTTCGCGTTTTACACGGACCCGTGCATAGAATTTGTACCAAATAGCACCAATTAAAACAATACCTGCCGTAAACAAAATGGCCATCCAGCCCATATATGCAATTAAAACAACAGAAATAACAATTCCTGCTATTTGCATGTAAGGAAAAAGAGGTGAGCGGTAGCCCGGATCGTACGATTCTATTTTACTTTTTCTAAAAACAACAACAGAAAAATTGATAAACATAAAAATGAGCAACTGAAAAGTACTGGCCAGTTTGGCAATTCCTTCTTCCGACAATACAAGAATAAAAAACAGGATGAAGCCTGTAGTAAGCATGATGGCCGGGACAGGGGTTCCCTTTTTCCCTACTTTTGAAAACAGTGGAGGGAACAACTGGTCGCGCCCCATGGCAAACGGGTAACGGGAGGAAGAAAGCATCCCGGCATTTCCGGTAGAAGCAAATGCAGCCATTGCAGCACCGGTCATCAGGTATGCACCCATATTTCCCGGCATCCAGGTAAACAGTTTTTTTACCGCTGTGGCTGCCGGTGCCAAATCATTTGCGAATTCTGAGGGTTCTATTACTGAAACCATCACAAAAATGCCTAAAAAATAAATTAAACTTGTTACAGTTAAGGAAATCAACATACCCAGTGGAATATTTCGTTCAGGATTTTTGATTTCTTCAGCCACGCTGGCAATTTGTGTCAAACCGAGATAAGAAACAAAAACAAAACCGGCAGTAATTATTATTCCCTCAAATCCATTGGTAAAAAATGGGCTGAAATGTTCATTTGCCCGCGGAAGGTCAAGTCGTTCAGTAAAAAAAATATTATACAATCCATCGAAAATAAATGCGCCCAACACAATAATCAGAAAAGTGACGAAAAAGTTTTGCAAGCCTGTAGATTTTTTTGCGCCAATCAGGTTTAAACCCATAAAAAACAGGGTGGCCATTATGGCTATGGTTTTAATGGGAACTTCCCAAAAAATGGCTGCATAAGCACCAATACCAATAATGGCAAAAGCAGTTTTAAACATCAGGGCAAAGTAAGTCCCAAGGCCTCCAATGGTGCCAATCATGGGTCCCAAACTCCGGTCGAGAAAAAAATAGGCTCCGCCTGAACGGGGTAAAGCAGTAGAAATTTCGGCAATACTGAACATGGCTGGTAAAATCAGAATACCCGAAACAAGGTAAGCCACGAAAACAGAGGGTCCGGTGTAATGCGACGCCAAACCCGGAAGCAGGAAAAATCCGGAACTGAACATCGCCCCCGTGCTGATGGTAAAAACTTCAAATAAACCTAATTCCTTTTTTAATTTTTCCTTTTTTGCCATACGCGTTTATTTGTCGGATATCAATTTTTGATGTCCCTAAATATAACCTTTCAAAATAAAACTAACAACGAAGAAAAAAAAAGTTCATTTCCGCTTAAATAAACTGGCAATTGTTTTTCCAATTTCATCGAGTTTTTCAATGGGTTCGAGCAATGACGGGTAATTTAACCCCGTTCTCTTTATTTGCCCTTCATTTACCTGCATAGGAAAAACCAGTATAAAACTATTCTTCTGAAAATATTTGTTGAGGTATTTAGGCACGTTGGACATGCTTGTATGATATGAAAGTTGATTCTTCCGGCTTAAAACAACAATTAAATTGTCATCAATTTTAATGTCGCGGGAGAGAATTAAAAAATCGTCCCAATCATCGAAAACACTGAATTCGGCTTCAACAGGATGTTTTGAATGAATATCCCTCACAAAACCGAGCGTATTTTCTGTACCGTAAAACAACAATTTAGCTCCTGAATTTCGCGAAATGTTCCAGATTTTTAGTAACCAGAATGGAAAACCAACTTCTTTTTCTGCATTTTCGGGCATTACAATAAAATGCCGTTTAACCGTGGAAATGGGTTGGGCAGGTTTGTAAACCAGTGTATTGATGTTACTTTTCGCCAGAATTCCTTCTGTCAGGTTTCCCAAAAACGACTCTGAAATTCCCTTTTTTACGTGGAGTCCCAGCACCAGGTCTGTAATCCGGTGTTCCTTAATTACGCTGGTAATTCCATTTACAATATTGAGGTCGTAACGTAAAAGCCCGGTAAGATGAATATCGGTTGAAGAGGCTGTAATAGTTGCCTTTTCCAGTATTTTTTTTGCCTGTTTTTCGGCTCCGGGTTCTGATGAATTATGGTTTAGAATTTTTAATGCAAACAGTCCGGTTTTATTTTTTTTCGACCTGAGCATAGTACTTAAATGGATGAGTTCATCCACGGTTTCGGGGTTGCTGACAGGAATGAGTATTCGTTCGTTGGGTTCACGGTCCTCTTCTTCAATATCGGTGTTTTCGGCCCGTGCAATACTTTCGGCTCCCCTTTGTGTTTCAAACGATGCGATGGTGCAGGTTACCAAAATCATAATAATGGTTCCGTTCAAAATACTTTCGCTGAGCAGCCTGATGGGCTCACCGTCTGCTGTTTCGCCAAGAATTACATTATAGCCCACCAGCACAGCAGCAAGTGTTGCAGCAGCCTGCGCATTGCTGAGACCAAAAATCAAACGGCGCTGATCGACCGAATACCTGAAACTTTTTTGAATTATCCAGGCCGGAATGTACTTTCCAACTGTAGCAATTACCGACATGGTTACAGCCACAATTACAGTTTCAAAATCAGTAAAAAAGGCACGGAAGTCGATTAGCATTCCCACACTCAGCAAAAAGAAAGGAATAAAAATGGCATTGCCCACAAAATCTATGCGGTTCATTAATGGCGAGGTTCTTGGAATAAGCCGGTTCAATGCCAACCCGGCCATAAATGCCCCGATGATTCCTTCTATACCGGCCAATTCGGAAAGAACCGCGCCCAGAAAAACCAGTACCAAAACAAAAACATATTGCGAAACATTATCGTCGTACCGCTTAAAAAACCACCGGGCTAAAGGAGGAAACCCTAACATGATAATCGAAGAAAAAATTATGAAAGAGACAGACAGTTTCAGGGCAAAATTCTGAGCGATATCGCCGGAAGTCAAGCCTACCACAACGGCCAGCACAAGTAAAGCCAGCACATTGGTGATTAAAGTGCTCCCAACAGTAATGTTCACCGCCTGGTTTTTGGCAATGCCCAGTTTACTCACAATTGGATACGTAATTAATGTATGCGACGAAAACATACTGGCCATCAGCACCGAAGTAAAAAAAGAGTATCCCAATAAGTAGAGACCTGCTGCTGTACCAAGAACCATTGGAATAACAAACCCGAGTAAACCCAGCAAGGTACTTTTCCCGGCATTCTTTTTAAAATCGGCCATATCGATTTCAAGCCCGGCCAAAAACATAATGTAAAGCAAACCCGCTGTTCCTGAAAGAATAATGCTGCTGTCGCGGGTTATCAGGTTAAATCCGAACGGACCAATTATAGCGCCGGCAATTATTAAACCCAGCAAATGCGGAATTTTCACCCGGTTCAGCAAAATGGGTGCAAATAAAATAATGAGCAAAATAACAAGAAACTTCAATACCGGATTGGTAAGTGGAAGCGTGGTCTCTATGGTATTTAAGAATAACAGCATGTTTTATTTTACGGCAAATATAAAAAACGATTTTGGTTTTACATTGTTCTATTCTTTCAGCTATTCAGATGGAATTGCTATATTCTGAATTGCCCCGTTTGATTCAAATCTTTTCCCGGATGTTTATTCTTCCAGTAAGCGTTGAATGTTTTTTTTGTGACCATAAATAACCAAAACATCGTCTTCCTTTAATAAAGTTTCAGCGTTAGCTGTCCCATATAACTTTTTTACCATTTTCGATGCTCCAATAGAATTTTGTTCCTTTACCTGTTTCATGGTTGTGAGAACAATAACATGATAATTTTTATTAAACCCGATTTGGCCGATGGTCTTTCCAATAAATTTTTCAGGAATAATCATTTCCACTACCGAATAATCGTTTGTGAGTTCAAATGAATCAAGAAAACTACTGGAAGTTAATCTTTGAGCCCATCTCATTGCCGATTCCTCCTCGGGTCTCACAATTTCAGTTATTCCCATAGCCTCGAGAATGGTTTCGTGGATAGTAGAAACGGAACGGCTGATTAACCGGTGAACCTTTAATCTTTTTAAATGGGCAGTTGTGATAAGACTTGCCCCTTCGTCTTCGCCAATACAAACCAATACTGCATCTGAATTTTTCAGGGGTAACGTGTTTAATGATTCAGGGTCTTTGCTGTTTAAGCACACAGCCAAACTTATTTTGTCCTTTATCGCTTCCACCTTCTCCATTTGGTTATCTACTCCAATTACTTCGTGGTGCATGTTGGTCAGTTTTTCTGCCAGCGAACTACCAAAATTGCCAAGACCGATAATTATAAATTTCATGTTGAAAATAATTTAGTGAATTAATACATCTTCAGCCGGATAACGGTATTTATACCGGGTAACCTTTTTAAATAATGCAATCAGCACAGTTAACATGCCTACCCTTCCAACAAACATGGTCAAAATTAAGATGAATTTACTGTAACTGCTCAAATCCGCCGTTATTCCTCTGCTCAAACCTACCGTGCTGAATGCAGAAACACATTCAAAAGCAACATCAAGTACATCCTTTTCTTTGTCGAACCATAAAACCCCGAATACAGACAATGATATGGCAATCACCGACAGGAACACAACCGAAAAGGCCCTGTTGACAGAGGTCTGAGAGATTTCACGGCCAAAAACCTCTAATCGTTTTTTACCTCTTGCCACCGACAGAAAGTTGAGCACAGCCAAAGCCAGTGTACTGGTTTTTATTCCGCCTCCCGTTGATGCCGGTGAAGCACCCACCCACATTAAAAAAAACAGCATTAACACTACCGGAATACTCAGGCTCGCTGTATCGGTGGTATTAAACCCGGCAGTTCGGGGAGTAACAGAACCAAAAAATGCTCCTACTATTTTGCCCCACAGGTTGTGCTCTGCAAGGGTGTTATTGTACTCAAAAATGAAAAAATGAATGGTACCTACACTAATTAAAATCAATGTAGTCATCAAAACAATGCGGGTATTGATATTTATAATCCAGGGCAGGTGACTGTGTTTTTTCCCAAATAATTGAAGTACACCATTTATCAGTTTATTTTTAAAATATTTCAGCAGGTTAAACACAATGGGAAAACCCAGCCCGCCCAAAATAAAAAGAAAGGCAATAATCAGGTGCAATGAATAATTAAAACGAAATTCAATTGAATAAAGGCTTTCTTGCAAAGTTGAAAACCCTGCGTTGCAGTATCCGGAGATGGAATGAAAAATTGAAAAAAACAAGCGCTCGGAATGAACGGGAAAAACTTCATTGTTTAGGCTCCAAAATATAAAAATCGCCCCAACTACCTCAATAAACACGGTAATTATGATAATTCTCTTGAGTGTGGTAAATACTTCCCCCAGCTTGCCCGACCATGTAAGTTCATTCAAAACCAACTGTTTTTTATAGGAGGAGGAGCCTTTGAAAAAATAACCGAAGTAGCTGGCAAAGGTCATAATTCCCAAACCACCTGCCTGCACAAGCGTAATGATAACAATCTGGCCGAAAAATGTAAAATAACTACCTGTGTCAACTACAATCAGGCCTGTTACACAAACAGCGCTGGTGGCGGTAAACAGCGCATCAATGAGCGAAATGCCCGAGTGCGTTGCATTGGGAAGAAGAAGAAAAAAGCAACCAGAAATGATTAATGCTAAAAAACTCAGTATAAACAATTGTGCCGGATTTACCAACGCCCATTTAAAATTAACTTTCAATGCTATAAATTCGCGTAGGAAGATAAAAACCACAGTTAATCTGAGCCAACCTGTGTTACTTAAAAAGGAGGGTGCGAGGTTCTCTGCTATTCCAAAATGTTTAAGTAGGAGGAAAGCGGAAAGCAATACCAGAAAAACATCGAACGCTACTATTTTTAATGCAGGCCTGGTTTTTTCAAAAAAGTATCTTTCCGTAATTGAAACGGCACCGACTAATATCGAAAAAAGATAAAAGTATTGCAGAAACTGGCTTTCATCGGGATGCCTTTTAAAACCCAGATCGTAAATGATTGTCAGCAGTCCAAAAGTACTTATAAGGATTGGCAGTCTTTTTATCCGGGTAAAAATTTTCAAATTGATTTTCACACGTTATTTTTTCGGAATATAGAAAAACAGAATTTGCTCTTTTTTTAGACTTAAAAATCTATTTGTTTTAAACTTTTCTTTTTAATTCAGAAACTATTTTTTCCACAATTTCCTCCAATTGTTGCATTTCATGGCCTTTTTTCAGCTTCACTTTTTTGTTAAAACCCTTTTCATAAACCTCTTTCAGCTTCCAGACAAGGTTATCAACCGGCCTCAACAGATATAGCGGTAATAAAACCAAAAGAATACACAACAGCGCAAGTCCTGCAATTCCAACATTCTTTTGCAGCGATAAAACATGCTGTGCATGACTTTTTATGGCATCGTTTTTTTCCTCAAGTGATAAGGCATTCATCTGATAAATTTCCAGTATATCTTCTCTAACCTCCTGAAAATAGAGGTTGTATTCAGTCCAGGAAAACGGCTGTTCGCGTGCAATTAAATAATGACGAAAGGAGTCGAATGATTTTTGAAGGTGATTGGTTAGCTGCAATTCTCCGGGTTCTGTTATATTTTCTGCCTGAAGTTTACGTGGTTGCTCAAAACGCTCCAGCCGTTCAATAATGCGGAGCGTTTCACCGGGTACTGAATCTTTGCTTAATCCTTCTGCCACCAAAACATTCACATCGTTAAGCAACCGCAACATTTGAAAAGTATGTTTCAAAGACGCATAATTGCTGGTGAGAAGGGAGTCGGATTTATTCACAATGCTTTGATTGGTTCCCATATTCACCATCATAATTGAATAGGAAATCAGAAAAATTATCCCGATTCCAATCATTAGTTTGGTTTTAATTTTTCGCATGATTTCAATGTTTTAAATGATATACCTGAATAATGCTTTATTAGTTTCAATCTCCAAACCGGTATCCAATGCCTGATTCGGTAATTAATAGCGTGGGTTTGGAAGGATTGTCCTCAATTTTCTTCCGCAACTGAGCCACAAAAACCCTTAAATACTGGGTTTGTTCAATGTAACCATATCCCCAAACTTCTTTAAGAATATATTGGTGGGTGAGCACGCGCCCGCTGTTTTTTGCCAGCAGCTGGAGCAATGAAAATTCAGTGGCGGTGAGCTTTACTATTTCGCTGTTTTTCCGTACCACATGGCTGACTAAGTCTATGATTAAAGAACCGAAAATCAGCACGGAAGAGTCGGTCCCGTCATTCCCCGGTCTCAATGCAACCCGAATTCGTGCAAGTAATTCTCCCGAACGAAATGGTTTGGCAAGAAAATCATTTGCCCCGCTATCCAAAGCCTTTATAATTTCATCCTCTGAATCGCGAACCGAAAGAATAATTATGGGTTTCTGGTACCATTCCCTTAGTTTTTTCAGAATTTCCTGCCCGTCGATATCCGGCAAACCCAAATCAAGCAAAATAAGCGATGGATGCTGAGTGGCCGCATCTACCAAACCCTCTTTGCCGTTGGCAGAAAGAATAACTTTATAGCCATTTGCAGATAATGTTATTTCGAGTAACCTGCGAATCTGCTTTTCGTCATCAATGACCAAAATTGTTTCA
>NZ_JAWLCI010000089.1:0-14598 GCF_041687215.1 Mariniphaga sp. | reverse complement strand
GTAAGTACGGACAATAATCGGGACTGCAAAAGTATTTTCTTTTTTTTAATTACCAAAACATAACTTCTTTTTTTTCACGATTTTAATGAATGTTAAATTTAGCCGGAATAAAACCCTGTTAAACTTTCTTCCAAACCGCGAAAAATAACATTACCCAGCCGGCAATAAAACTCAATCCGCCAACCGGAGTTACCGCACCCAGCCATTTTATACCCGACACAGCCAGCACATATAAACTTCCGGAAAACAAAATAATTCCTGCCATCAGCAGAATGGCAGACCATTTTAAAAGTTCTGAAGGAAAAGAAACAGCCAGGATTCCAATCAGCAACAACCCCAGTGCATGATAAAAATGGTAATCCACACCGGTTTTATACGTTTGCATCATGTCGGTTGAAAGCTGCGATTTTAAGCCGTGTGCACCAAATGCACCTAGCGCAACTGCAAGAGCCAGAAGAACAGAGGCGGTCATCAATATTGTTTTTGTCATGTTAATGAATTTTTATAATGACATTAACAAAATGGAGGTGAGGATGTTTTTCCGAAAGTATTTGGCAAATGCAAAACATATTTGCTTCTACGTAACTTACAATTTATTACTTTTGTTTAAGTGATTGTAGATTATGAATCAAAAAGAAAGAACATATATTAAAAAGAAACTTAGCGAATCACTTTCGAAAGAAAAAGAGGTTTCTAAAATTGTTGTTTTTGGTTCTTTTTTAAATTCAAAAACACCCGGAGACATTGATGTTGCTGTATTTCAAAACAGTGAAGAAAAGTATTTAAGTCTATCCTTAAAATACCGGAAATTGACAAAGTTATTCCACTGGACATCATTCCAATCTGGGAAAATTCGGAAGGAACATTTCTTAATGAGATTAATAAGGGTGAAGTAATTTATGAAAGAAGAAACTAGAATCTGGTTAAATTATGCAGGGGAAAACCTTGATTCTTCTAAAAATTGCTATTAATATGGATCTTAAAAAACTCTATTTTCTGTTTCTTCTTTTTGTTTTGGGTTGTTCTCCCAATCAAAAAAATGAGTATTACTTTTTTGATAATAAAGCCATATTGAAGCAAGACACAATCGGTTCAATTCTCAGCTATTCAATAAACATTCCTGCATATAGTTACTGGAATGATACAATAAAAGTAGAAGTAGGTGCAAAAGGATATTTTTTTATGCACTACCAAAAAACGGATACGAGCACATTTAATGATACCGTATTTGTAAAACCTGAATCCTATTTGGATTCTATTCAATATTTTAATTCAGATTGGTTTGACAACGAAGAAAACCTTAAAGATTTTTGGGATTTATCGTTTTATGAGAAAGGTGGTAGTCCCGATACACTGAAAATTTTTTTAATTGAACACAAAAAAGGAACAGATTCATTAATATTTAAAAAGGTACATAGATTTTATATGCCTGGCAGAGAAGGTTAATAGATCAAAATATAAATCCAGTTTCAAAAGAAGCCGGATTTATATTTTCCAAAAAACAGGATACAAAAGGACAGCTTCTTCGCTTTACTTTTCTTAATTTGCAGGAATTTAATTCTGCAAAAAATGGAAGGAAAAGAAAGTATTTTCAGCACATTCCCTGGAAAACAAGAGCTGCTGGAATGGCATTCAAAACAAAAAAAGCAAACCGTGCCTGAAATTAACGGGCACATTCACACTCCCCACTCGTTCAGCGCTTTTTCATCTGTCGACCTGGCGTTTCAAATGGCACGACACGAAGGAATAAGTGTTCTGGGAATCAATGATTTTTACACCACCGACGGCTACGAAGAATTTGCTGAAATGGCAATGAATTTTAAAATATTTCCACTGTTCAACATCGAATTCATTGGACTACAGAAAGATTTGCAGGAAGCCGGCATCCGGGTGAACGACCCCAACAATCCCGGGCGCACTTATTTTAGCGGGAAAGGGTTGCACTATCCGGTTAAAATGAGTGAAAATTCTGGTAAAAAAATAAAAACACTACAGGAGGAAAGCAACCGGCAAACCTACCAGATGGTGGAAAAACTGAATGAATTCTTTGCTGAGAATAACATAGAACTTCAGTTTGATGCAGCCAAATTACAAAAAGGCCTGGCCAAAAATCTTTTTCGTGAAAGGCATATTGCACAGGCCATCAGGCTGGCAGTTTTTAAAGAGGAAAGCACAGCCGACGGAAGAAAACGGCTTTTCGAAAAAATATTTTCCGGCAAAGCACTTAAAGCACCGCTGGGCCGCGTTGCTTCAGTTGAAAATGAAATCAGAAGTAACCTGCTGAAGGCGGGTGGAACCGCTTTTGTTCCCGAAGACCCCAAGGCATTTCTGTCGCTGGAAGAGGTGATTGAACTTATTATTGATGCCGGCGGAATTCCATGTTACCCGGTTTTGCTGGACGATGTAAATGGGAACTTTACCGATTACGAGGCTGATAAAGAAAAACTTCTGAAGGAACTCGTTAAAAACGATGTGTATTGCATTGAGCTGATTCCGGGACGAAACGATTATGAAATTCTAAAAGATTTTGTGAGCTTTTTCCATCAAAAAGGGTTTGTGATTACATTTGGCTCCGAGCACAACACGCCACTGCTCGATCCGCTGAAAGTTTCTTGTCGTGGCGGCGTTCCGCTGGGCAAAGAACTGATGGAAATTAATTATGAAGGGGCAGCAGTTATCGCCGCCCACCAATACCTCCTCAGTAACGGTATGGTGGGGTACTTAGATGGCCGAAAAGCCAAAATCTCTGAAAAAGAGAGTTTTATTGAACTTGGAAAAGCTGTTATTGCTTACTTTCAGAAACCTTGAAAGTTTTCAAAACTTTCAAGGTTTAAATCGAATAAAAAAAAACCATGAATCCAGAGATAAAAGATTTAATTGAAGTTTCGAGATATTACGGACAGGACAAAGCCTACGTGATTGCTGGTGGTGGAAACACTTCCTATAAAAATGAAAAACAACTGTGGATAAAAGCCAGCGGCATCAATTTGGGAAACATTGATGAAAACGGCTTTTGCGTGCTCGATCGCGCGAAATTGAATGATATACCAAACCAGGAGTTTTCTGACGATCCGGTAAAGCGGGAAGAGGAAGTAAAAAATGCCCTGATGAACAGCCGCGTCGATCCGGGTTCAGGATTGCGTCCTTCAGTAGAAACGTCGCTGCATAACCTGTTTAGCTACAATTTTGTAGTACATACTCATTCAACGCTTGTAAACGGGTTGATGTGCAGCAACCAGGCCGAACAGAAAACCAAAGAAATTTTCGGAAAGGAAGTTTTATTCGTTCCTTATTCCGACCCTGGCTACATCCTTTTCAAAATAATTGCTGAAAAGATTGCCCAATACAACCAAAAATTCAACCGCGATCCGCAAATTGTGCTCATTCAAAATCACGGCATTTTTGTGGCAGCTGATACAACCGACGAAATCAAAGGCATTTACGCTGGTGTTGAAACCAAACTGAAAAGCACGTTTGAAACTTTTCCGGAATCAGAAGAGTTGTCTGTTTCAGCAAAAATGGCAGAAGTTTTACCGGCAGTGCGCATGTTGCTTTCCGAAGAAAAACTGAAAGTAGCCACTGCTTTTAACAGTTCGTGGATTGCAAATTTTATTACAGGAAAAGACACATTTAATAAAGGCATTGCCAGCCCGTTCAATCCAGACCAGATGGTTTACTGCCTGTCGGAATACCTTTTTGTTGAAAGCGAAGGAACTGCCGAAGAAATTGTGTCAGAAACCCAGAGTAAAATCGAAGAATTTAGAAACCGCCGGGGAATAATGCCGAAAATTATTTTCATTCAAAACGAAGGTGTGATTGCAGTTGAAGATTCTGCAGTGTCTGTGAGTTATCTGAAAGATATGGTGAACGATTTCTGCCAGATTACCCAACTTACGGAAAACTTTGGAGGTTCGCACCCGCTCACACCAAAGCAGGTGGAGTTTATCGAAAACTGGGAGGTAGAAAATTACCGTAAAAAAGTATCGCTGGGCGGAAAAGCGCAGGGCAGTCTCGAAAATAAAACGGTGATTGTTACCGGTGCTGCCCAGGGATTTGGGGCCGGAATTGCCGAAATCCTGTTCAAAGAAGGCGCCAACATTGTGGTAGCCGACCTGAACGAAGAGAAAGGAAAAGAATTTGCAGGTCAGCTCAATGCCAAAGGCACAAAAAACAAAGCATATTTTCTACCTGTGAATGTGGCCGAAGCAGCTTCGGTTGAAAGTTTGGTGCAACAAACAGTTCTTTACTTTGGCGGACTGGATGTGATGATTTCCAACGCCGGAATTTTGCACGCCGGCAGCCTCGACGAAATGGAACAGAAAACCTTCGAACTGATGACCACAGTGAATTACACCGGTTATTTTCTGTGCGCCAAATATGCCCAAAAAGTAATGAAAATTCAGCACCGTTACAAGCCGGATTTTTACATGGATATTATCCAAATCAATTCCAAATCGGGATTAAAAGGGAGCAATAAAAATTTTGCATATGCCGGCGGGAAGTTTGGCGGAATTGGCCTCACCCAGTCGTTTGCGCTGGAACTGATGCCTTTCCACATTAAAGTAAATTCGATTTGCCCGGGCAATTATTTCGACGGGCCGTTGTGGAGCGACCCCGAAAAAGGGTTGTTTGTGCAATATCTCGAAGCTGGAAAAGTTCCGGGCGCCAAAACCATTGCCGATGTAAAAGCGTTTTACGAAGCACAGGTGCCGGCCGGCCGCGGATGTACGCCGTTAGATGTGGCCAAAGCCATTTTCTACGTCATCGACCAGCAGTACGAAACAGGCCAGGCGGTTCCTGTAACGGGAGGACAAAATATGCTGAAATAGAGAATCCTCCCCCGGCCCCTCCAAAGGAGGGGAAAAAGAAGCCCCATCCCTGACCCTTCCCCAAAAGGGAAGGGAATAAGAGAAAAAGAAACATTAGAAATTTTTAATACACAACTATAAGTTTGAAGAATAAAAAAAATAAGAAATAAAGAATAAGGAATATCGAATAAAAAAGTGTTAGGAAAGAGAGCAAGTGGACATAAACTTTCTGATTTCTTATTTCTTATTGGATATTTTACATTAAAAATTTTATCAATGAAAGATACAAATAGCATTCAGCAATCTACCTCCTTTGGAGGGATTAAGGGAGGCTTCACTAAAGCAGTTCGTTTATACGGCAAGGAAGATTTAAGGCTTGAAGAGTTCGAACTTCCGGAAATCAAAGAGGATGAAATTTTGGCCAAAGTGGTGTCCGACAGTATTTGCATGTCGAGCTACAAAGCTGCCAAACAGGGACCCGACCACAAAAGGGTTCCGGATAATGTGCACGAAAATCCGATCATCATCGGGCATGAGTTTGCCGGCGAAATTGTGCAGGTGGGTTCCAAATGGCAGCACAAATTCAGGGCTGGTCAGAAGTATTCCATTCAGCCGGCCATTTATTATGAAGGCGGCCCGATGGGGATTTTAAGCGCTCCTGGTTATTCATATCAACACATTGGAGGCGACGCAACGTATGTAATTATACCGAAGGATGTGCTGGAACAAAATTGTTTGCTGGCATACGATGGCCCTGGGTTTTATCCGGCATCACTGGCTGAGCCGCTGAGTTGCGTGATTGGCGCCATGCACGCCAATTACCACACCAAACCGGGCTCATACATCCACCAGATGGAAATAAAAGAGGGTGGTAAAATGGCTATCCTTGCGGGCGTGGGCCCCATGGGATTGGCAGCAATCAATTACGTAGTGAACCGAAAAGACCGGAAACCGTCGTTGCTGGTAATTACCGATATTGATCAGAGTCGCCTCAACCGGGCTGCAGAAATTTTCCCGGTGAAATGGGCAAAAGAAAATGGGATTGAATTAATTTACCTGAACACTGGAAATGTGGAAAATCCGGTGGAAAAACTAAAAGAAATTTCGGGTGGCGGTTACGACGATGTGTTTGTTTTTGCGCCGGTGGCTCCGGTGGTGGAGCAGGGCGACGCGATTCTGGCACACGACGGTTGCCTCAACTTTTTTGCAGGCCCATCCAATCCTGATTTTTCTGCCAAACTGAATTTTTACAACGTGCATTACCTGTACACCCACATTGTGGGAACTTCAGGCGGAAACAACGACGACATGGTGGAAGCGCTGGAAATTATGAGTGAAGGACTTGATCCGGCTGGTTTAATTACCCACATTGGCGGATTGAATGCGGTGGCAGAAACCACGCTGAATTTACCCAATATTCCCGGCGGAAAAAAACTGATTTACACCCACAAGAATCTGCCACTGGTGGCCATTTCAGATTTTGAAGAAAAAGGGAAAACCGATCCGTTTTATGCCGAACTGGCCAAACTGGTGGCCAAAACCAAAGGGTTATGGAATGTGGAAGCCGAAGCATACTTACTGGAAAATGCTCCGGAGATTTAAAAACTAATAATATTATGAACAACCTTTCTCCTGATTTAAACATTGCACTTGAAGCCGCCCGCGCAGCAGCAAAAGTTATCCGGGAAAGGTTCGGTGATTCGTCAAACGCCCGGGTAAAAGGCGAAGCGCAGGGTTTGGTAACCGATACCGATTTGGCTGCCGAACAAGCGATTTTCGAAGTACTTAAAAAACATTCACAGTATAACATTTTAAGCGAAGAAAGTGGATTGCTTCGTAATGAACCGGGCAAAAAGTGGGTGGTCGATCCGTTGGACGGCACCTCAAACTTTGCTCGTGGAATCCCTCTTTTTGCCGTTTCCATAGGGTTGATGGAAGGCAATGAATTTCTGGCAGGAGTGATTATCGATCCAATTTTGCAAAATGAATATTGCGCAGAAAAAGGAGGCGGTGCATTTTTGAACGGGGAAAAAATATTCATTCCAGCGTTGCAACCGGGTTTTACTCCGTGCATTTTCCTGAATCACAGTTACTCCGAAACCGACCGCAACCATTTTATTCAATTGGCCAAACAGCTTGCTGTTCCTTACGACACACTCAAATTTGGAACAACAGCGGCTGAACTCTGTTACCTGGCAACAGGTTCAGCCGATGCATTTATCTGTTCGGGCGATTCGCTGTGGGATTTTGCTGCCGGAGTGGTAATTGCCACAGAAGCTGGCGCTGTTTTTTCCGACTGGCAGGGAAATTCGTGGGACGGAAAAGGCGATAAACTTTTAATTTCCCGGCCGGAAATTCACAACGATTTGGTTCAAAAAATTTCAGGGGTAGTCAACTTTTCACATTAAGTGATGGCTTGACTGGTTAATCCTGCCAAAACGCAATGGTTTCTGTCTCCTCCGGTTGAACCGTAAGAATCAAATCGCCGGGAGAAAGCCCCGATTCAATAACTACCTCTTCTTCATTTTCAAGGCCCGGAGTTACACTTTTTTTCCAGGTTTGCCCGCCATCATTCAAATAAACAAAACTATCTCCATTCTGCCTGAACAGGCAATTGCGTGGTATTTTAACCACATCGGACAGTTTAGCCAGAATGATTTTATTGTTTGATGTCATGGCTGGTTTTATGGGTTTTCCTTCCACTTCCAGGTCAATCATAATTTTAAAAACTTTCATGTCGAATCCTGACAACTCCTGTCCAACATTGGCAATATTCGACACCACACCTTTAAACTTATCCCCGGGCAGGGCATCGATGGAAATTTCAACGCTGTCGCCCAACGCAATTTTAGTGATGTCGATTTCAGGAATGTATGCTTCGGAAACAGGCTGCGATAAATCGGGCAGAGTGGCAATGGTGGGCATCCAAATGCTGATATCGTCACCAACACGTAGTTTCCTTCCATTCCAAAGTTTGGCATACATTACCATACCGTTTTTTGGCGCGGTAACACGGGCAGCGCCCATTGCTCTTTTTAAAAGCGAGTCTCTTTTGAAATGATAATCGTAACGGTCTTCAATCCGATTGGTTTTCATTTTCAGCTCCAACTGTTTCAACTTGTAATCCCGCCGTTTTTTTTCCATTTGCCTGACGGTTTGATCGTATTCCATCTTTTTTTTACGCTGGTAGGCCGGTGACTCGTATTGCGACTGCTCCAGTTCCAGTTTCTTGTATTCCAGGTCGTATTTAAATTCACCCAATTCTTCTCTCAATGCAGTAAGCTGAATGGAAGAATCGATTTTTGCGTCGTTCAGTTCGGCCAATCGTCTGTCCAAATCCTGCTGATTGTTTTGCATTTGCTGGGTTATTTCGGCAGCATCGAGTGTGGCCACCCAGTCGCCGGTTTTTACAGCGGTGCCTTCTTCCACCATATCTTTTATTTTCAGTTGATAAATGCGCAGGTCGTTATGTTTCAGTTCATCAGGCAAACTGATTACAATTGCATTTTTTCCCTGTATTTCACCTTTTACTTCGAGGGAAAGTTCAAACAACCCCGATTTTACTTTATGCAAATTTCCGCCGGGACCGGTTGAAAGAGTAATTGCAGCAGCAACGGCAGTTAAAGCAACTGCAACAATAATTCCTGTTAAATATTTTCTTTTCAGCTTCATTGCAATTTTTTAGAAGTTGTTCACAATCTCATCGAAGTCTTCTGAAAGGGTAATTCCCTTTTCAAAATCGAAAAGAGTTAGCCTTCGGATGGTAAAATAATAATTCCAGTAAGTTCGCAGCGCGCGAATGTAAGCCCGGCGTGCCTGCTCCTGGTCGTTGCGTGCAAGGTTCAGTTTGGTAACGTCCACTTTGCCAATGAGAAAACGCTGCTGGGTAACATCGTAACCAAGTTGGGCAATAGTGTCGGCTTTTGCCGTGTTCAGTACCTGATTGGCCTGCAGGTTAAACTCCATTACGTTCATAATTACGTTCTGCTCGAAATCCATTTTTTCCTGATTCACGCTGATGCGCACCACCTCGCGGTTCGATTCTGCCATGGCCAGTTGTCCTTTTCTCCGGCCCCAGTCGAGAATGGGAATATCAACACCAACCCGGAAGCGCTGGCGGTCAAGTGGATCCTGATAAACCTGGTTAAAATCGGTGGCATTTTGGTTTAAGCCGTACAGGGCATACAAATCGCCGGTTACCCCGTTTTCGCTTTTCGCCTGATTCACTTTCCGGTCTTCCTCAATGAGCCGTTGCTGCTGGTCGAGCATTTCGGGATTGTTGGTCAGCGCCAGTTCAACGGCTTCTGTTGCCGGTATTTGCAATTCGGGCAATTCATCGGGTACAATACATTCAACTTTTGTATTTTTATCGAAACCCAGAAATGAATTCAGTTCAGCCAAAGCCCGCTCCAGACCAAGATTCGACTGGGTTAGAGCCAGGTTGGCATTCATAAAACTGAGTTCAAGGTTGAGTAGTTCATCCTGTGTAACGGTTCCCACCTGGTAACGTCCTTGCCCTATTTTGAAAAGGGTGTCGGCATTGGCCAGGTTGGTTTCTGTAATTTTTACCTCAATCTGGGCATCTACCAAATCGAAAAAAAGCCGCGAAGCTTTTATGGCCAGCTCCTCCTTCGACTGAATAAAGTTCTTTTTGGCCTTTTCAAACTTCACCGGTTCAATTTTGGCCGTCCATTTTAACCCGTTGTAACCATTTAATGGTTGCATATAACCTACGCTGAAAGGTGTGGACGACCAGGATGAAATTTTATCGGCTCCCAGTTTTTGCGACAGGTTCAGTTCCGACCGGGCAAAAATCTGGCCCCCGGTTAACCCCACGTTCTGGTTCAGATAAAGTGATAATTCGGAACTTAAATCTTCCCGCGGTTTGTACTCGTCACGGTTTTCGTCGTAATTATACACTTTTTGCATGGAGCGGTTGTAGTCGAGCGGCGTGGCCTGAAGCGACAAACTGGGCAGCCGGTCGGCCTTAAAGTACCTGTATTCCCAGTAACTTGACAAATACATATTCTCGTTTCTGAAGGCGTCAAGCGACTGTTCTCCCGCAATTTCTATTACATTTTGCAGGGAGAGGTACTTTTTTTCCTGTCCGGAAATAGTTGAAATGAAAAAACACGATACAAGTGCAAAAATTATAATTCGTTTCATTTTTATTGAGGTTGAATTAATAGCGTAATGAATTGACAGGGTCGTGTTCGGATGCCCTTTTGGCCGGCAAATATCCGAAGGTGATACCCACAATAACCGACACACCGAACGAAATAATGATGGAAAAAGCAGAAATTATGGTTTGAATATCGAAAACCACTGTAATGATTTTTGAAAGTGCCAGACCCAGAAAAATACCGATTATTCCGCCGGAAACGCTGATGATGGTGGATTCGGAGAGAAACTGCACAATGATATCAATACGGGATGCGCCAATGGCCTGCCGGACTCCGATTTCACGGATGCGTTCCATAACTGAGGCCAGCATGATGTTCATAATTCCAATTCCTCCAACCAGTAGCGAAATGCCGGCAATAACACCCAACACAATATTGAAAATGTTTTTGGTTCGTTGCTGTTGTTTTAGCAGCAACTCGGGAATGGTTACCTCAAAATCGTAGAGATTATTGTGCCGACGCAGCAACATTCTGCGAATTACCTCGGAAGTGGAACTCAAATACTCGGTTTCGGCTACCTGAACTATAATTTTATCCAACTGATTGATATCTTCCGTTTTGTTATTTTCATTGTTCCCGCCCGATGCAGCCAGCGCTTCCACTTCATCTGCCCTAATGAGCGCCCTGTTCCGAAACCGCATGTTCACTGTTTTAGCCGGAACAAATATTTTATTGTCGGTACTGCTAATTCCCAGTTCATCGGAAGCAGAAGCGGTAAAATCACGCCGTTCAACCACCCCAACCACCTGCAACCACACTTCGCCGCATTTAATGTATTGGCCAATAGGATCTTGCTGGTTGAAAAACACCTGTCTGATGTTGTCGCCAATCACACAAACCGGAAAGGCTTTGTCCATCTGTTCATCGGTAAATTCCTTGCCAGCTTGTAAATTTATATTGAACAGCCGAAAGTAATTGTTATTTATACCTTCCAGAACCACCGGTTTACTTTTCCCGTCGAGAATGGCAGAATAGTTAAAGGAAATAACCGGACTTACCCTTTCCACGGTAGGAATAATTTCCGCGATGGCTTCGGCATCGAGCAGGGTAAGTCCTTTCGAAAATTTTTTAGTACTCACCTGCGGACCTTCCCCGTTGCCTGAATCTGAATCGTTTTCATTCTCCGACCCGGCAACAGGAGATATAACAATGTTGTTTACACCCACCATTTTTATTTGCTCCAGAATTTCCTGCTGGGCGCCGTTCCCAATGGCCAGCATGCTGATTACGGCTGCCACGCCGAAAATAATTCCCAGGGCCGTGAGCAGCGACTTTACTTTGTTGGCAAAAATCGATTCGATACCGGTTAAAATATCGTGGCCATAACGCTGAATAATTGCTTTCATCTCATTATAATTGTAAATTTTAAAGGTATTCGATGGAACTCGCTTTATAATGATCCACCTGTGTGTCAAAATTTTGCCATGCTCGTTTCATCCTATAATAATCATGTTGCCTGAATTTCCGCCTGATTTTTTCTGCAGTTTGAAGGGTTTGTTTTTCTCTTCTTCCAGCGCTTTACGGGCTTCCTCCTCTTCGCGCAGTCTCCGTTCTTTTATTTCCTGATAAATTTCCATTCCTTCGATGGAAAGTTCATCGGGGTGGGGAGGTTCCGTTAATAAAACCACATCGCCTGCCTGCAATCCTTTCCGTACCAGAAAATGGTTTTCATTTTGATCGCCTAAATCAATCACCTGTTTTACAACCCCACTGTTTTCGAGATAAACAAACTGCATGGAATCATTGGTAAAAACCGCTTCCGACGGAATAAAAAGAGTATCGGTGAAAAATCCGGTTTGAATGTGGTTGCTGGTGGTCATGGCCGGTTTTAAATCCGACACATCGCCAAATACCCTGATTTTAACTTCGAATACTTTAGCATCGCTTTTGGGCATAGGCTGCCCGATATTGGCCACCGAAACCACTTCTCCTTCCAATTCTTTTTCGGGAAGGGCATCGATTCCCAAAGTTACTTTTTGCCCGGCTTTTACTTTCGAAATATCAATTTCGTTTACAAACGTGGTGGAGAGCATGGAAGAAAGATCAGGAAGTGTTGCAATAACAGGCATCCAGGGACTGACAGTGGAGCCGACCTTAATTTTTTCGCGGGTGCGGTCTTTGCCGTAAATTACCATTCCTGCTTTTGGTGCCGTAATAACCAGCGAATGATACACATCGTTGAGTTTATTCACCCGGCTCTCCAATTGCCTGAGCTCAATTTTTTTCCGTTCAACCCTGGAAACGGCCTGACGTTTTTTTAATTCGTAACCTTGAATTTCCTGTTCCAGTTTGCGTTTGGCTTTGTCCAAATCCATTTCGGCTTTTCGTATTACGGCAGGAGATTCGTAAACCGATTCATCCAGAATAATCTTTTTTTCTTCCACTTCTTCCCGAGCATTAATAATCTGGTCGCGCACATTGCTTAAGGTGAGGTTGGAATCCAGCTTGGCATCCTCAAGCTCATTGTACGCCTGTTCCAGTTCTTCCCGCGCAGTGGTCAGCGCCTCTTCAACCGCCTTTTGATCCAGTGTTGCCACATAATCGCCGGAATCCACAACCGTACCTTCTTCAACCAAATCGGTTATTTTAATCTCATAAATGCGGATATCGCGGTCGCGTAGATTGTCGGGCACAACAATATCTTCGGAGTTTTGTGCTTCCAACTGCCCGCTGGAATAGACCACCATTTCGAAAGGTCCGCGGGTTACTTCTGTGGTAATTTTTACGGTTTCACTTTTCGACTGCGTGAGGAGGAAAAATGCAGCCAGCAGAATAAGAGCAGCAAAACCGATGGTGAAAAATACTTTTTTATTCATGGTTTTCGATTTTCAGGTTTCATTTTGTATGAAATAATTTTTTGTTTAACAAAAATTATGCCTCAATTAACAATAATATTTCGGACAAATGTGATTGTTTCAAACAGATTCAGTTCAAATTTTCCATTCAAATTCAATAAGACTTCATTTTGTTGAAAATGTAACAGTTTTTTATTTCGCAATAAGAATGTTAATTTTGAATGTCGGGATAAAAACGCTGAAATTGATGACTAACAGTTCAGAAACTTTTACAGTAAAACCTTTCCCCCGTATCCGAAAAGCTACCATTGGTGTTCTGCGTGCCGCACGAAAAAAGAACATGATTCACACTTTGGTGGAGATTGACATTTCCAAAGTACGGAAAACCATTCGCCGTTTACGCAGGGAAACCAAAAAATATTATTCGCTTACCGGATACATCATTTATTGCGTGGCACAGGCAGTTGAACAAAACAAACACATTCATGCCTGCCGGAACCGGAAAAACCAGATGGTACTGTTCGATGATGTGGATGTAAGCACCACCATTGAACGAACAATTGGAGGAAATAAAGAAGTAGTGGCAAAAATCATTAGGGCAGCCAACCGGAAAACGGTTGCTGAAATTTCGGAAGAGTTGAAGGAAGAAAAATTAGGTGATGTTCAATCTGCCGAGGTTTTTAGTTCGGTGCGGCTGTTTCTGGCAATTCCCGGTTTTATCAGGCAACTTATTTTCAGACTGCTCGATAAATCGCCCCGGCTGATGAAAAAACGGGCAGGCACGGTAATGGTCACCTCTGCCAACATGGCCGGAAAGGGAGCTGGTTGGGGAATTCCGGTAGCCACACATACATTGAATGTTACCATTGGCGGAATTGTTGACTGGCTTGTTTTGGCAGAAGGTAAACCCGAAAGCAGGGAGCATATTTGCCTCACGCTCAGTTTCGACCACGACATTGTGGATGGCGCTCCGGCAGCAAGGTTTATCAGGCACCTGAAAAGGCAAATTGAAAGTGCAGAAATGTAAATTAAAATCAGATAAAATGAAAATCGAATCCATTGGTACAGTAAACAAAGAAGAAAAAGGATTTTCCATTCACCTCGATCAAAAATTAGCACCCGGGTTAACCGGACTGGAAGGTTTTAGCCACCTGCAAATTTTTTGGTGGGCACACCTTGCAGATAATCAGGACGTTCGAAATAAGTTGGTTTTCGAAAAGCTGTTTAAAAAGGGCCCGGCCCAAACAGGTGTTTTTGCTACCCGGGCACCGGCCCGCCCAAACCCCATCATGGCAAGCACCATTAAAATAGACCGAATCGATTTTGAAAAGGGAATCATTTTCACCCCGTTTATTGATGCTGAGCCAGGCACACCGGTGCTGGACATTAAACCCTGGCATCCGATGGAACGAGTGAAAGATTGCGAGGTGCCTGAGCATCGCCGCCACTGGCCCCAGTGGTGGGAGGAGGCTGCAACTTTTAACTGGAAGGATGAGATTATGGGAGTTTGAGCTCAAAAAATTAATTTGAATCCAAACCTGATTAAACTAAAAAAACCTGATAAATTTGGCGGTAAAACCAGAATCCAACATTCGAAATGAAAACCTTAAATCTGCTTCTGTGGCTGGCCGCCATTATTTTTGGCGCCTCGTCGTGCGAATACCAGCTAAACAGCGAAAACTTTCGCGACATTGCCCCGCCCGACACTACCAAAACCATTCAGATCAACCTTTCTCCGTTTGACAGGCAATATATGTTCACTGTTCCCACCTACGTTACTTACGACTTAAATACTTTTGGATTAAATATTTA